>JAPLJQ010000299.1 GCA_026388495.1 Deltaproteobacteria bacterium
ATTTTTAATATAAAAAAATGGGACATTGGTTTGTCCCATTTTTCTCGGTGCTTCTGTCAGGTCAGTCGTCTGAAAGTATTATATCCCGCTTTCCAGCTCTTTTATGCGAACCGCCTTGACGAACCGTTTGTCGTAATAAGGTTTCTCCAAGGTATCGATTTTAACCATTCGTTCCCTTCCGGCTGAGGCATGGACAAATTCATTGTTTCCGATGTATATGCCCACGTGACCGAAGGCTCGTCTCGTATTGAAAAAAACGAGGTCTCCTTCCTTAAGTTCCTCTCGTGCTATGTTTTTGCCGACACGGGACTGTTCCCTCGCCGTTCTGGGAAGACTGATATCGAAAAACTGGTAAATTTTCTTTACAAAGGCAGAGCAGTCAAGACCTCTCACGGACGATCCGCCAAATCGGTAAGGTGCTCCGAGAAATCCCTTAGATACCCTTACAAACAATGATCGCTCATCAGGGCTGTTCCATTTGCCTAAAGGGTCGGAACCGGATTGCTGGTCTATCTCAGCCTCGACCAGTTCATCTCCCGGGTTGACCTCCTCACCTTCTTCATCCAGGGGATCATCCATCTCTTCCGCTTGGTTCGCATCCGACTTTTTTACCCTGGTCATGTCTCTCGAGTACCTGGATTTTGCCAGAACAATCTTCTGACCTATTCTCAGGTGTCGGGAATTGATACGATTCCACTTTTTGAGTTCTTTGACGGAATAGCCGGTTTTCGTGGCGATGACTTGAAGGGTGTCTCCCTTTGTCACCACGTAGTTTTCTGCTTTTGGGTGATTCTTCTTTTGTGATTTTGCGAGCTTGACCTTTCCCTGATCCGGGATGACAAGAATCTGTTTGGGTTTAAGGGCGTTTCCTGTCAAGCCGTTGGCTGCTCTCAGGGCATCTGTTGTGACGCCGAATTTCTTTGAGATCTTAACGAGATTATCGCCACGCTTGACTTTATATCCCTTCGCGAGGATTTCCTGGCAAAGGCCGAAAGTAACGAACAGGACAATCAGTCCCATCCATAGGAAAATCCGCCGTTTCATCATGTAGTACCTCCTTTTATTCATTCGGGGGCTACCCATTATTGCAACGGTGCACAGATTTTGACAATGGATGACAAACTGCACACAGATTACTAATGAGGCTTTCTACAAAAAAAAACTCTCCATGTCAAAGTATTTTTAAAAAAAATATCTCAGGTCTTTCATAATGCGTTGATATGTTATATGAAAGACATCAGATTAAATTTTATATTATGGGATCATGCAATGGTTAAGAAGGGATTTTTCATCGTTGTTGCTGTTCTTGTCTCGGCTGTGTTTCTGAACGTGGGTTTTTATTTTGTTTATCCTGATGTCTCAAAGCTGAAGAAGGCTTCTCCGAAAAAGACGGCATTCATGGAATATCGTGAGAAAGAATGGGAGAAACAGGGTAAAAAGAAAAAAATTATCCGCCAATGGGTACCCCTGTCGCAGATTTCCCCTTATGTGATCAAAGCCGTTATTATTGCGGAAGACGACAAGTTCTGGAGTCACGAGGGTTTTGATTTCGATGCTATCCAGAAGGCCATTGAAAAAGATATAAAAAATAAGAAGTTCAAGTTCGGGGGCAGTACGATCAGTCAGCAGTTAGCCAAGAATCTTTATCTGTCTCCCTCAAAGAATCCCGTAAGAAAGATCAAAGAGGCGATCCTTACCTGGCGGATGGAGAACCATCTTTCTAAAAAAAGGATTATAGAACTATACCTCAATGTTGCCGAGTGGGGTGAGGGCGTGTTCGGGATTGAGGCTGCCGCCCGCCGCTACTATGGAAAGCCTGCATCAGCATTGACGGCAAAGGAGGCGGCAAGGCTTGCGTCGGTTCTCCCCAATCCTCGCAAATTTGATCCAACGGGAGAATCGAAGTTTGTCGAGGGCCGTTCGGAACGGATCTATCAAATCATGGTAAGAAGGGGTATCGTTATACCTGAATATGAGGAAGTCATGAGCGAACCGGCTCAAACGGAGGGAACGGAGCAGGAAAAACCTGAAAAAACGCCGGAACCGCCAAGTCAGGGAGAAAAGGACGGGTCGTCTGCGCAGATCGATAACGGCAAGCCTGACGGATCATTATCGGACAAGCCTTCTTCTGCGGAACAAGAAGCAGCATCCGGCAAGGCGGTACAAGGCGAACCACAACGTTAAAGATGACGTATAAAAGAAAGAGGGATTCCATCCTTTGGCGGAAACGCTACGAAACATGTTGATGCCCTGAACACCTCTGGAACGGAAGCGCAGGAGTCTATGTAATTTCTGTCTGTTTCAAATTTTATAATATATTATGAATTTTAGAAAGGAGGGAAACAATGAAAGAAGAGTTGGGCATAAAGAATTGTCTATACCCCATGCCTGTCACGCTGGTCGGTGCAGAAGTGGCAGGTAAGGCAAACTTTATCACCATGGCTCATGTGGGGATTATGGACCTCAATTCCATTTCCATGGGCATGGCTAAATTCCATCATACCAATGGCGGCATCAAAGAAAACGGGACATTCGGCGTTAGCATCCCCTCTGTGGGTATGGTGCAGGTGACTGATTACTGCGGACTCGTTTCAGGAAAGAAGGTCGATAAGTCGAAACTCTTCGATGTCTTTTATGGAAAACTTAAAACAGCCCCCATGATCCGGGAATGTCCCATTAACATGGAATGCAGGTTGATTCAGACTGTCGATTTTCCGAAACACGACGTATTCATCGGCTAGATCGTGGAAACCTATGTCGATGAGGAATATCTTACAGATGGTATCGTTGATTTTGCGAAGGTACAACCGATTCTCTTCGTGATGAATGATACGAGTTACTGGAAACTCGGGCAGCGCCTTGCCAATGCCTGGGATATCGGAAAATCATTTAAATCAGGATGATTCCAGCTTTGCAAGAGTATGGTGAGATGATCTTGAGCAAGGAAGAAACGAGGATAAATTTTTTAATGATAAGGAATGTGAAGAAGGAATTAATGGAGGCGACCAAAGTCAATGAATGCATCAGAACTATTTGATGATGTCAGTGTGATCTGTAAAGCCAATGTATTTTCCAACGGCAAAGTGGTCAGTCATACTGTTTTATTCAAGGACGGCAAGAAAAAGACCGTGGGATTAATCTTTCCTGGATCTTTCAAGTTCGATACCGATGCTCCAGAAAAAATGGAAATCACTGTTGGAAACTGCCGGATCCGTCAAGCCGGCGAAGGGCAATGGAAAACTTATCAAGCCGGCACATTCTTCATGGTGCCCGGCAAGTCATTTTTTGAAATTTCCGTTGATGATGGCATTTTAGAATACATCTGCTCGTTTGAATAACAAAAGTTGGGAATAATATATCCCGCCGCCGGTTATACAGCTGTTTACACTTTTCAGGATATTAATCGAGTCAAGGTCAACCAGAATCCCAGTAATAAAGTAGATGGAAAGAACTCTGTGGAAGGAGGCAATGATGAGTAACAAAAAAATATTGATCGTGAGTATTTTGATTGTCGGTTTAATGATGACACTTTCAACTTCATTTGCTGAACAGGAGAGGAAAATGACGGATACGATGACTGTTATTCACAGCCGTAAGAGCGTGCGAAACTTTACGGGTCAGACAGTAAGCAAGGATTTATTAAATAAAATCGTCAGGGCGGGCATGGCGGCGCCGTCTGCGGTGAATAGACAACCATGGTCATTCATTGTCGTAACGGACCGCAAGACGCTTGACAAGTTGAACGAGGGGTTACCGTACGCCAAGATGTTAGGAAAAGCGGGCGCTGCGATCATCGTATGCGCGATACCGGAGAAGGCATATGAGGGAAGTAAAGAGATGGCGATCATTGATAGCACCCTGGCGAGCGAAAATATTCTGTTGGCTGTGGAAGCATCAGGTCTTGGCGCGGTGTGGACTGCGGCATATCCCTATGAAGACAGGATGGATGTAGCACGTAACGCTTTAGGTATTCCCGGCAGCGTTATTCCGTTGAATGTCATTCCCATCGGACAACCTGCGGGAACAGACAAGCCCAAAAATAAATATAAGCCGGAAAATATCCACTGGGAAAGATGGTAGCGGGAAATGATCACAAACAAAAGCCCCTCGGAGAATTTTACTTCTTGCGAGGGGCTTAACGAGATCCACCTATGCCGTCTTGTCTTTTAACTGGAGTCCATCATTTGAATACTTGGTCTTTTATATAAGGGTGACAAGCACCACGAAGACCCTGTGTTTTATTTTTCGTTAACATCCAGTACAATAGACTCAATACGCGCATCGCAGAATCTCGCCTGTTTAATTCTATTATCGGTATATTCCCCATTAACCTTGAAGGGAATAATAACGATTTTATTCTAATAAGAAAGAGTGCTGCAATGCTTGCCTATTTGTAAGCTGTAGTCAGCTTATTAAAATAACCGCTCTTTAAGCAGTTCATTACCACCGCTAAAAACTCACGATGCTTTTTTGATTACCTCCCAGTGAAATGATGTAACTTTCATTCATATCCCAGAGACATAATTCAAGCCGTGCATTGCAGCATCCCGGCGATTTTAATATACGGCTGCTCATTGTTAATGTCAAGAGGTATATCAAAAATTAAAGACCCTATAAGGGGGCGAAAAATATCTTTCTGTAACACAAGGTGAAAGAAAGGCATTCATCCCTTATCACGCTTTTCCATATTACTGGCCCTGACACCAATGAGTCTCACTCTCTTATTCAACTCAATCCGCTTCAGGCTGGCAAAGGCAGCTTTCCTGATCTCTTCTTCAGAGTCCGAATAATCAGGAATTGTTTTTGCCCTGGTAAAGGTCTGAAAATC
>JAPLJQ010000258.1 GCA_026388495.1 Deltaproteobacteria bacterium
AGACTTTATGTTTCAATGACACGCACCACGACGTCGTCGTTTTCAATGTCAGCAAGGGCAGAACCGCCCTGTTTCAGTTTTCCGAAGAGCACTTCATTTACAAAAAACCGTTTGATCTTGTCTTGAATGAGCCTGGCGATTTCTCTGGCTCCGAATTCCGGTGAATAACCTTTGCCAGCGAGCCACTCATGACACAGGTCGGTCACTTGAAGCACCACCTTTTTCTCACCCAATTGGGCGCCGAATTCATCAATGGTTTTCCTGACAATCTGGAGAACCACTTCACCCGTGAGATTGTTGAAATTGACAACGGCATCAAGCCGGTTTCTGAATTCCGGTGAAAATGACCGTTCCAGAGCCGGGAATACGGCGTCACGGTTGATGGCCCTGGCCTCAAATCCTATTGTCTGCCTTCCGATTTCTCTGGCGCCAGCATTGGATGTCATGAGGACGACGACATTACGGAAATCCGCCTTTCTTCCGTTATTATCCGTGAGCGTTGCATAATCCATCACCTGAAGAAGGGTATTGAAGATATCTGCATGGGCCTTCTCGATTTCATCCAAAAGCAGGACGGCATGGGGATTCTTCCGGATGGCTTCCGTCAACAGGCCACCCTCCTCGTATCCCACATAGCCCGGAGGGGCTCCTACAAACTTGGCCACGGTGTGCTTCTCCTGATATTCACTCATGTCATAGCGCAGGAGAGGCACACCCATCGTTGCGGCAAGCTGGCGCGCCAGCTCGGTTTTCCCCACACCCGTCGGACCGACGAACAGCATGGAAGCAACAGGTTTATGAGGCTCACGAAAACCAGCCCGTGATCGCTTAATCGCTTCAACAACCATATCCACGGCATTGTCCTGCCCGAAGATTTTACGCTTGAGTTCCGTCTCAAGATCAAGAAGTCTGTCAATCTCCGAGGATGATACGCTTTTTTCAGGAATTCTGGCAATCTTAGCCACGACCGCTTCAATATGGTGTTGATCTATCACCTTCCCCATAGAGGAATCGTCGCCCTTAATATTGGCAATTGCACCTGCTTCATCAATGACATCAATCGCCTTGTCCGGCAGCCTTCGATCATAAAGATACTTGTGGGACAGCTCAGCCGCCGCCTGAAGGGCCTCGTCCGTATAGGAAACCATGTGGTACTCTTCGTACCGGCTCTTGATCCCTTGAAGAATCTTAACGGTATCTTCTATCGTCGGTTCGGGAACTTCAATTTTCTGGAATCGACGGGAAAGGGCGCCATCCTTTTCAAAATACTTCCTATACTCGTCATAGGTGGTCGACCCGATACACCGGAGCTTTCCCGAAGCCAGCGCCGGTTTCAGGATGTTGGACGCATCCATGGAACCGCCCGAAACAGCTCCGGCGCCAACAATATTATGAATCTCATCAATAAAAAGGATCACCTTTTCCTGCTTCTGGAGATCGGCAATGACCCGCTTCATGCGTTCCTCAAAGTCGCCGCGGAATCGCGTCCCCGCGAGCAGAGACCCCATATCCATGGAATAGATCTTAAAACCTTTTAAACGGCTGGGAACTTTCCCTTCGGCAATGCGTTGCGCAAGACCTTCCGTGATAGCCGTTTTGCCCACACCAGGCTCTCCCACATGAACCGGGTTATTCTTAAACCGTCGGCATAACACCTGGATGGTTCTCTCAAGGATATCATCTCTCCCGATCAGTGGTTCTATCTCTCCGGCCAGGGCTTTTTCCGTCAATTCCGTCGTAAATGCCTTGAGCACCTTGCTCTGATCCGGCTCCTCCTTCCTGGTTTCCTGATCAGGTTGACTTTCCCGAGCCGGGATATTCAATGGATGGATCGAGGCCGAATCAGGAACGACGGAGACACCATGAGAGATATAGTTAAGGAGGTTAAGCCTGTTAACGCCTTCCTGATTCATAAAAAATGAGGCAAAAGATTCTTTTTCATCCAGCATGGAAACCAGAATATCCCCCAATTCGAGGATATCCTTCTGCGCCGATGTAGTATGCCATACGGCCCTTTCCAGAACATTCTGAAAACCCATCGACTGTATGGACCGTTCGCCTTTCACGACCGGATTGATTTCATGGAGATGTTTGGCAAGAACAGTCTTCAGGTTTTTCGGATCCCCACCACAATGCTGTATGATCTCCGTTCCTTCATCAAAGAAAAGAGCCGCATACAACAAATGTTCAGGCGTTACAAACTCGTGGTTTCTCACGTTTGCCTCAGCGTAAGCAGCCATGATGATCTGATTCAAATTTTCACTAATTTTCATCGTGCGTCGCCCTTGATTCAGGCCTCCTCTAAAGAACATTTGAGGGGAAATTCCCTCTGTTTCGCCAAATAATGAACATGGGCAACCTTGGTGGATGCAATATCGAAGGTATATACCCCGCACATGCCTATCCCTCTCTTATGAACATCCAGCATGATTTTTGTCGCTTCCGCCGGCTGCTTATGGAACACCTTCATGAGAACCTCTACAACAAATTCCATTGTGGTGTAATGATCATTATGCAGGATAACCCGATACATCCTTGGCTCCTGCAAAACGATGTCAGAATCTAACTTTACACTCCCATCAGAGATGGCGCCGGGGTCGGAATTGTTTTGCATATAACGTCCTCAACTTTATCTATCTTCTTTCTCCGACAGTCCAACATGATCTTTAAAATCATGATCTTATGAGCGACGGGTGTTCGCATCCTGACGTCTTTACTTGCGTAAAATTGAAATCGGATATTATGATGTACAGGCCGAATCATGCGTCTACACGTAAGAATTTCGGAGTTCTCAGATCAACCTTTGTTGGTAATATAAATCACCCGTGTGAACGTGTCAATGGGCTTCGTTAATATAGCATAAGAAGTCAGCAAGTTAGCTAAATAATGCATGATATCCGTAAGAAGAACGGGACATACTGATGCCGCCGGTTTTACGAAGATCATCGCCGGATTGATTATCAATGCGCATATAGCCGATATTACACATGATATCTTCGAACAGGCGAACATGGCCATTACCATGCCTGCCCTGAAAAACATGGGGGAGCCGGTCAGTATAATTCATGTTTGATTTGTGTTAACAAATCGATTATGTATGTTTTCGTTTATCATTTCCACACGAGGGGCCCATGAAGAAGATCACCGCCGTTATTCCCTTTAATCAACAGCCATACTTTGAAAGGATGTTACAGCCCATCCTGGAATCGCCGCTGATAGAAAAAGTGCTGATTCTCCGGAGAGAACCGCTTACACCGTCCTGGCCGAAGTGCGACACCATCGAGGCGGATTCTCTCTCTTCGAGCGGGACGTGGAATATCCTGCTTCACAATATTCGGACGGAATATCTGCTTCTAATTAATGACTTGCACGAAATCCTCATTGTTCCCGGCTCCATGGAGAGGTTCCTGGATGTGGCGGAATCTACCGCCGCCGGCATGGTTTTTTCCGACTATTACGAGGGAAAAGACGGAGCCCTGACAGAGCACCCCGTCAACGATTATCAGACGGGCAGCATCCGGGATGATTTTGATTTCGGGCCTGTCGTGGTCTTTTCCATGCCAGCCCTCCGCGGGGCTCTGGAACAATACGGCGCCGTCATCAAGACGAAACATGCCGGTCTCTATGATGTGCGGCTGAAAGTATCCATCAATACCCCGCC
>JAPLJQ010000272.1 GCA_026388495.1 Deltaproteobacteria bacterium
TTCCGCCTTCCCGATACAGCCCGCACTGCCTTTGGTGCTGATAAGCCGAAGGTCTGAAAGTTCGGGCATAAAGCCCATATTATAAGCGCTCATAACAGCGTTTGCATCCGTGCCGCTGCCGGATGCAATGATTCCTGAGTTGATGACTTCATCCATAGCTATGCCTCCTATAAAAGACAAAACCCCACTTTCTTTAGAAAAACAGGGGTTCTTTCAACGGCTTCATATTCCCCTCCAACTTTTTCTTTTATCCTTACATAAATTTTACTACAAAAAATGAGATGATGCAAAGGAACACTGTATATTTTATCATGTTTTATCATTGACAAAAGATATTGCCGTGATATTCTGACAATCAATCTCTCGCTGCGATTTTCTTATTCAAATTCTTTCGGAAGTTGTTGACAGCTCTGTCTCGATTCAAACATCATTTTCGTTGCTGAACTCGCTTAATATAACAGGAAATTAGCGGTTCTCTTAAAAGATGAGACGATCAGGAAATTCCGGTGCTCAACAGGAAGGCGGAAAGGTATGCGGAAATCTTTAATGCATTCTTTTTAACCATATTGTGTTTAAGGGAAAAGGAGGGATTACGATGTCAGTGTATAAAATTGTTGAAATTGTGGGAACAAGTCCAACATCCTGGGAAGATGCGGCTAAAGGCGCCCTGGCAACGGCTTCAAAGTCACTTGAAGATCTAAGAGTTGCAGAGGTCATAAGACAGGACGTTACCGTTGAAAATGGACAGGTAACATCCTTCAGGATAAGGTTAAATCTCTCTTTCAAATATCGTGACGGTGTATAAGCAGAATTGTTTTATTAAAATGTCCCTTATGTAAAATTGAGGAAGCGTTGGAAAACATAATTCTAAACGTCTATCTTTTTTTCAGAAAGGAGGGAACAACACATGATTTCCATAGATCTCTTAAAACAATTCGAGTTTTTTAAAGGGTTCAGCGAGGAGCAGATTAAGAAACTGGCGAATATCGCTGTTGAGGAATCCTATAAGGCCGGTTTCCAGATATGGAAAAAGGGAGATCCCGCCGGCACATTCTCCATTCTGGAAGAGGGAAAGATTGTAATGGTGATGGAGGCTTACATGGGGCCCCAGAGGCCTCCCATGCAGGTCACCGTGGATGTTATAACAAAAGGAGATGCCATGGGATGGTCGGCTGTTGTTGAACCTCACCAGTATATCTTGGGCGCCCGATGTATCGACGATTCAAAAGCAATTGCCTTCGATGCAGGGAAACTGAGGGAATTACTAAACAAAGACAGTCTATTGGGGTTTAAATTCATGCATGCCATCGCAAAAGTCATAGCCGCCCGCCTAACCCACACGGAGATCATCCTGGTTGGTGAGCGGGGGCTTTCCACATTGACTGAGTTATGATTGAGGAAGGACCGTGGCGGGTGATGCCCTGGGTATCGTAAACGGAAGGAGAGAGATTCCTCGTCTATTTCCATATTGATAAAGTCCTGCCCCTGATCGGAGACAGGGAGTAATTTATCAACATAAAAAATGGTGGATGGCAAAAAGGAGGGAAAGAAGCCATCCACCTCTATGTAAACTGAAAGGGACTATGAATGCCATCCCCCTCAGAATGTTTGGTTAGGGGATCGGTGGATGGCAAAGGAGGGAAAAGAAACCATCCACCGATTTAAAAATAAAATTCTTTTTACACACGGAACTAATAATAAATCTATAACGTCTTATGATGCCGGCGAGACCTCCGAGAAATACCTTTCATGAATAATGTCATTAGATTATAATCTCAAAGGTTTCTTCCAGTCTCCAGAGGTCCCTTTTTGCATTGTGCATAATGCAAAACAGATGCCAACCTGAAACCGACAGTTCGAAGGGACTGAATCGATTGGCGCAAGATAGTAAAAAAGTCTTTCAAATGAAGGATATCAATTGCTTTGAGAATTATAGTTTATTGTGATATTCCATGCACGGTCTGAAAACGCAACCTGCCGAAAAGACATAAACCGTGCGCATACCGCACGGACAATTATGTACAATGCCGACAAACATAACGGGGCTGTGGTCTCGAAATGATGTTCATAATTCGCACATGGTGTGCGCTTTACGAACATCACAGCCTTTTCTTGTATTATGTTATGAAAGGGGGAGTTTTGATGGTGTCTTCCATGAAAAAGGCGGTCATCCTATTAAGCGGTGGAATCGATTCCACAACCGTAATGGCTATTGCGATCGCCGAAGGCTACGAGATATTCAGCCTGAGCTTCTGCTACGGGCAACGGCATGCCGTGGAAATCGAGGCTGCACGCAGAGTGGCAACAGCCTTTCGTGCGAAGAAACACCTCGTGATGGATATCAATCTGAGTAAAATCGGCGGGTCGGCGCTGACGGACGATATCCCTGTTCCCAAGTTGAGAAGCGAAGAGGAGATGCGGTCAGGGATTCCCGCAACCTACGTGCCCGCCCGCAACACCATTTTCCTTTCCTACGGGCTGGCCTGGGCTGAGGTACTGGAAGCCTCTGACATATTCATCGGTGTAAACGCCGTCGACTATTCCGGATATCCCGATTGCCGGCCTGAATATATTGAAGCCTTTGAAATCATGTCGAACCTCGCCATCAGGGCAGCCGTAGAAGGCGGATCACGGATTACCATCCATGCCCCCCTTATCAGGATGACCAAAGCGGACATTATCCGGAAGGGTGTGGCACTGGGCGTTGATTATCGCTTGACCCATAGTTGCTATGATCCCCGGTCAGATGGAAAAGCCTGCGGCCAGTGTGACAGCTGCATTTTGAGGAAGAAGGGCTTTCTGGAAGCCGGCGTAACCGATCCCGCTATATACATTGAAAGCTTCGAATTTTGTCATTTCGAGGAGTGATAACGACGAGAAATCTTAATGATATTATGTATGTTAAGATTTCTCCTTGCAGTCGAAATGACAATATTGGCAGTTTTTCAAAGCTCTCACATTGAGTAAAAGGAGATAATAGCTGTGGCAGAAAAGAAAAAATTGAAAAAGGTTGTTGTCCTTCTGGGCAGCCCGAGAAAAAAGGGAAACAGCGCTATCCTTGCAAAACAGATTTCCGACGGTGCCAGTTCCGCAGGGGCGTCGGTGGAAACCATATTCCTCCACGGCAGGGAAATCGCTCCCTGCAAGTCCTGCTATGCCTGCCAGAAGCCCAA
>JAPLJQ010000073.1 GCA_026388495.1 Deltaproteobacteria bacterium
TAATAAAATTCGATACCTACCGGTAGTACTTCTCACATCCGGGTCCGAACAGCTCCACAATATCCCAGCACCTTTTAGTCATGTTGAGTAGCTCTTCGAAATGAATAGAATCCGTTAATGGATCGTGTCTGTATAACTCAACCACACCGTCAAAAAAAGACAATACCCATTTTAAAGAGGGCTTACCCGTCGGTTTTCTTAGTTGGTTAAGGATGGTGACATTAAGTTCAGCTAACCGGGACCGAAGTTGGTACTCACCCAGCGAGTAGACAGCCAGCATAAGGACCATCATCATGGCCAGTGCCTCGATGCGTCCCTTATTCTTCAGGAAAATGTCAGAAATTGCAAAACTCTTGTCTTTAATAAACCTGAAACCCCTCTCGACCACATGCTGTTCTTTGTAGTGAGCCAAAAGATCCTCGGCTGACATGGAGAGATCATTGGTCACAAGAACGAACCTGCCCGGTGCATTCCGTTCATCGATCCAGGCAGCCTCCTTCAGACTAATACTGGTTGAAACGGAGAATACCGTCTCCATCACCTCATCCTTTTTCGGCCTGCCCCGTGCACTTGATTTTCGTTTCCTTTTCGAAGTGATTTCAATTGTTTTGAATTCATAATGTGGATGAACTTTGATCCAACGGTTTGCTTCATTGATAGCATCCTTTTCGCAGGCAAATTCGAGGTTATTTAGGTGCCCGAGTGCACCGGGAATCTTCTGTTCCTCTTTGAAGCGATTTTTCTCAAGAGTTTTCTCACCTGTTTTTCGTTTCTCTTCCGATAGGAATACCACCTGTTTCTGTAGAACTCCACCATATGTTGATTCGGTCTCATAGAAGGAATACCGGGGATCTGACGTAGGAGAGAATGAAATATCCTGCCTGAGCAACGCCTGCTGTTCTCCTACGGTTCCTGGAATCAAGGTGATAAAGAATACATCATCTGATATTTTTTTGATAGTATTTTCGGTATAGAACGCGGAATCTCCCGTGCAATAAAGCGGCTCTGAGAATTGTACCTGGCTCCTGAACCGGGCAAGCATTTCTGGTAACACTGCTTTATCGTTTTCATTTCCTGAAAGAAGTTGCATGAACAGTGGGACACCGATTTGATTTACAATGAGGCCGATTCCGAACCTGTTAAGTTCCCATCGGCCATCTTTCGGATAACCTTTTACGATGTTGATCGTTGCTTCATCGGACGTTTTATTATAGGCGCCGTGTACACTGAAGTTGGTGGTATCAAGATGAATTCTGTGGTAATTTAACTTGGTCTTGATGAAAACCTGGCTTATTATCTCCTGGAAAAGCTTTTCCGGGCCATATTCCTTGATCGCGTCAAGCGTCCTACCGATAACGTCATCGGTGAAATCTTCAGCGGTTATATCTTTTCCGAATAGGCGATGCACTGCTTTATTTTCAAAATATTCCTGGAACAGGTAGAGTCTCCGTTGAACAAACCCAAGGCCGTTTAAGATTAGCGCTTTTACGACATCTCCGTGGGTTACCTTATGATGTCGGTGTTTCGGCAGCCGATCATTGACCAGATCTACTATCTCCATCCAATCAATGATAGAGGCGATAATCCCAAGGTGTTCCAGTTTCTTTGAGAATGATTTGATGATGACACGTTCTGATACCATCGATTAGTAGTATGTCTATAAGTTAACTAAATACCTTTAGCTAAAGGCTTAAATATATATAACACTAGCTTTAGGTTAGCTTCATTTAATTGACTATTTCAGGATTGGATCTCGTTACTGCGGAATGTGGGATGTTCACAGGGGCACCTGGATATTTCAGAGATTTGGAGATTATTCCCTCTCTCAACCTGGGTCGCCACAGCGGCGGCGTGGACCCCCGGGAGTGTGACAAAATATTGGAATAAAATTCTCTGCAAGAAGGAGTTGAGAGGGTTCCAACAAA
>JAPLJQ010000233.1 GCA_026388495.1 Deltaproteobacteria bacterium
GGCTGGCTCGCAGGAACGTCGATTACAAGTCCGCCCTTGCCTGGGCCGATGCACCCCGCCGGAACGACCTGGACGGCAGAGGAAATCTGTCCAATGAAGGGTTGGTTCATTTTTGCCGCTTCTTTCTAGAGGTGTGCCTCGACCAGGCGGAATATATGGGGGGCTTGTTGCGATTGGAAGAACTGGTTGAACGCATCAGGCGGTATGTAGAACTCCGCAGCTCCGGCATGATCCCCGGCCCAGCAGGGGAAAAGGGGCTGAGGGCTGAAGCGGCCCGAATGCTTCAGGAGATATTGGTGAGGGGCGAAGTGGCCCGGGGATCGGTCATTGCAGCGTCGGGTCTGAAAGAGCGGACAGGGAGAAGTCTCCTGGGACAACTGATCGAGGAGAGGTTGCTCGTTTCGGATACGCCGAAAGGCGACGTTCGGCTGGGATTTCCGATACATGCCGCGGGATGGTTTTTCCCGGATCTATATCCTACATTATCTCGATGAAATTCTTCCAAGAAATTGATTGAATTGAATTGATAAGGCATTGCTTTTTCACGGTGGGAGTATATGAAGAAGGATTTTGTGTGTCAAGAGGATTTTGGCCACAGAATATGGAGTGCGTTGCCGATCATTGTGCGAGTGATGTATCGAGTCGGCTGACTTTTTGATAAATCGGCTCATTATTTCTGATTTACCCGCCACGAAGGCCATTTTTAGCGGCATTCAGGCAGACCTATCCTTCACGCCTCAATTCCAAGGTCAAAGTCGCCGGGAACAAAGACCTCGTCCCCTGTGTCGGCAATCTGATCCGCCCCACTCCCGGGGAGGTCCTCAGCATGAAAGGCGAATGGACCAACCACGAGAAATATGGCCGTCAGTTCAAGATCTCCTTTTCCCAGACGACCCCCGCCTCCGTCCACGGCATTCAGAAGTACCTGGGTTCGGGCCTGATCAAAGGCATCGGTCCGGTCATGTCCAAGCGCATCGTCGCCAAATTCGGCAAGGATACCCTGGAGATAATTGAACGCAGCAGTGAAAGGCTTACGGAGATACCGGGGATTGGTGAGGGACGCATTGGCATGATCCGGAAGGCATGACAGGATCAGCAGAAGCTCCGGGAAGTCATCACGCAACCAACGGTTAGTCATGTCCCTATTGTCGAATAATTCTACCAGACCATGCCACTTTTCCATTCAGGTCGAAGCTCTTTTGTAACATGGTATTTTTCCCTCCTTTATTAGATGGCTTTGAGCTTAACTTCAAAACAATTGAAGGAAAATATTTTAAATTTTCCCCAAATCCAGAATCAGGCGAAAACGACTTCCAAGGCGGCAGATTTACGACGTGGCGGTTTTGGTTTAACAATTATTTGCACGTCACTGCCAAGTACATTAAGAAAATAAATCAGTCGTTCCAGTGAAAAACCTGACAGCTTGCCATTCATGATAGCTGAAATTTTTGGTTGTTCTGTTCCCAGGATTCTTGCAGCCTCTGCCTGACTAATATGGCGTCTCTGAATTATTTCACTTATTTTGTGGGCAAGCTGTGCTTTTGCCAGGCGTTCTTCCGCGTCTGGAAGCCCGATATCTGCGAATACATTCCCACTACTCATAATTACTTTATCCTTCATGGTATACCTCATTTTTTGAATCGTAATTCATGGTACTCTGAAGCTGCCTTCAGTCTACTATTTATCAAATCAATTTCCTGTTTCGGTGTTTCAATCCCAGTCTTTGCCTTTTTCTGGAACGCATGCAGAACATTGATTGCACCTTCCAGCCTGGTTGTGTATACAACCCTGTATGCATTTCCAGAATAGTTTTCTACAATTTCAATAACACCGGCACCGTGAAAACCTTTTAACGGCTTTGCTGCCGGATGTTTACCGCCCATCTGGGCCTTATACAAAGCAAAACCCGCAACATCCTTAACCGCCTCCGGGAACTTTTTGAGATCCTCTCTGCTGCTACCTATCCAGATTAACGGTTTCGTATCCATGGATTCATTTATACCATATTTAGTATAATAAGCAAGACAATTTATGATGACGTAATTTAGGGAAAATGCTTTAATGCTCAGGGTCGGATTAGAGTCAGGAGTTTCAGAGATGTACTAAAAGTGAGGATATACACGGATTCGATTCCCGCGGATGAAAAGAATCCCCAAACGAAATGCACCAATTCGTTTATCGGATCGGCATCGGATCGGTTTTAAAACTATACTTTATTGAATTTATTAGATAAAATGGCGGAAGTGCATGGGAATCGAACCCACCTGAGACGGTTTTAGCGCCCCACACCGAATTTGAAGTCCGGGAGGCCCACCAGTGACCTTGGCACTTCCGCAGAAGGAATTTCATATGTGTTTGCCTCTGCCGGGGAGGCGTGGTATAGCGCCAACCTGCAAGCAGGGGATGCAAAAAAACTATAAAAGATCGTAAAAACGGGATTCCGGATCAAGCCCGGAATGACAGCTGCTAATTTCTAAGGATACCCTGGTTTTGACGTCTGTTCCAGGGATCGGTCAATCAACTGGACAGCCACTTTTCCACCGGCTTTGACGGACGTTGCATCCTCCGGCAGGACGATGAGGCCGTTTGCCCGGACCATGGATTTCAGGATGCCGGAACCCTGTTCGCCTGTGGTTGATACGGTATATTGCCCGTTTTCATAATCAACCTTGGCCCGGATGAAATGCCTCGTGCCCTCCTTCTTCGTGATATCTTCCTTAAGCGTTGCTTTTACTGTCTTGCGAAAAAGGTTTTTATGACCCGTCATTTTCAGGATGGAGGGTCTTACAAACTGTTCGAAAGACACCATGGACGATACGGGATTGCCGGGCAGTCCGAATATCGGGATGCCTTCGAGGGAACCGAATGCAAGGGGTTTCCCCGGCCTCATGGCAACCTGCCAGAATTGCATGTTGTTTCCCACTTCCTTCATGATGTCCTTCACGAGATCGTAATCCCCCACGGATACACCGCCTGACGAGATGATGAGATCGGCCCGCAGGGCGGCCTTGAATTTTGCGACGAGATCCTCCCGCGTGTCTTTTGCGATACCGATCTGCAGAGGAATGCCTCCGCATTCGCTGATCTGGGCAGCTATGGAGTAACTGTTGCTGCTGACAATCTGCCAGGGGGTCGGGCTTTCGTCAATATCGACCAGTTCATCACCCGTAGCCAGGACGGCAACAACAGGTCTCTGGTGGACGCTGATGAAAGACCGGCCCAGGGCTGCCAGCATCCCGATCTCTGCGGGTCTGACGACATCTCCCCGGTGGATCACCTTTTCCCCTTCATGAACATCTTCTCCCGCGTTTCGTATGTCCAGACCTTGATGCGCCGCCGTGAAGATTCTGACTTTTTGCCCGTCCTTCTCGGTATCTTCCATTTTGATAATCGCATCCGCCCCATCGGGGACAGGCGCTCCCGTCATGATTCTGGACGCCTCGCCCGGTCCCACGCTCTTGTGTGGAATTGCCCCAGCGGGGATATCTTCAATGACAGTCAATAAAGCGGGATGTTTTTGGGTGGCGCCGAATGTATCCTGCCAGCGGACGGCGTACCCGTCCATGGCGGAATTGTCTTTCGGTGGGATGTTTCGACTGGCATGGACATCCTCACCGATGACTCTTCCCAATGCGTCAAGGATGTTCACCTTTTCAAGGGGTAAGGGGAATATGGCTTCAAGAATCCGGGTTAAAGCTTCTTCAACGCTGATCATGATTCAAGGTTTGTTTCCGTAGATGATCGTTTTTTTAAATTTCTCCGGGTGATATTCCCCGAAGCTTGCTTCGTTTCTTGGGGTCTTGGATACCCCGTAGCTTGCTGCGGGGTGGTTCATTAGCTATCTTAAATGCGGTTCCTTGTCAATACATAAGGTGACGGATCAGGGTTCTCTTTTGTCCTTGAATAAAAATACCCCATAGGATAGTAATAGCGATTAAACCGACCAGCCAGGAACCGGATTCCGGATCGGGCCTGTCCCGTACCTGATACGGGATCCGGAATGACAACTGAGTACAGTGATTCATACATTCGGTTACGTATTGTCATTTCGAACGAAGCGAGAAATATTAATGGATATGAGACGGTAAAAGATATCTCCCTTCGGTCGATATGACACAGAATTTACGAAATGAAGTGCTAAGGAAAAAGGGGTTTGCCTCAAGATGAAACGTAAAGAGCTGCAGAATAAGATCAGAAAGTTCGATATGACACAGAATTTACGAAATGAAGTGCTAAGGAAAAAGGGGTTTGCCTCAAGATGAAACGTAAAGAGCTGCAGAATAAGATCAGAAAGTTGTTGAAAGACAGGAACGCCGTTTTGCTGGTACACTATTATCAGAGAGGCGAAATTCAGGACATTGCCGATATTCTTGGAGATTCTCTCATGCTGAGTTTGGGAGCCGCCAAAGCGGATGCCGATGTGATCGTCTTTGCCGGTGTTCACTTCATGGCGGAAAGTGCGTCCATCATCTGTCCTGATAAAACGGTTCTCCTTCCGAGACTGGACGTCGGTTGTCCCCTTGCCGACATGATTACTGTGGATCAACTGGTCCAGGCAAGGAAAAATCATCCCGGTGTTCCCATCGTTACCTATATCAATTCGTCCGCCGGGATAAAAGCCCATAGCGATATATGCTGTACCTCCTCGAACGCGTTAAATGTCGTCACCTCTCTTGAAGGAGACAAAACGGTCATCATGGCGCCTGACGGCAACCTGGCCCGTTATATCTCCGGATTTACGGATAAGCAGATCATCCCCTGGGATGGTTACTGTCCCGTCCATCATTTTTTAACGGTGGATGACGTCAGAAAGGTAAAGGAAAAGTATCCCCGGCCGCTGTTTGCCGCCCATCCCGAATGTAAACCCGATGTCCTTGCAATGGCTGATTTTGTGGGGGGGACGGGAGGAATCCTCAGGTTTGCCGGGGAATCCGATGTCAGCGAGATGATTATCGGTACGGAAATGGGGTTCCTGTATCAGTTGAAGAAACAAAATCCAAAAATGACCTTCATCCCCGCGTCGGAAAAATTGATCTGCCGGACCATGAAACTCATTACCCTGAATGATATATTCGACGCCCTTTCAGAGATGAAGCATATCATCCGGGTACCGGAAGAGATAAGAATTCCCGCCCGGAAGGCCCTTGACAGGATGCTTGCGATTCCATGATGATGAATACCGCTCCCGCTTTTGATGCCCTGTTTGACCGGATCGGTCGTGGAGAAAAGAAATTCCAATTCAGCGGTCTTCAGGGTTCGGCAAAAGCCCTCCTTGTTTCCATTCTTTTCAGACGAATACAAAAAACGCTGATTGTCGTATCCCCGACAGAAAAAGAAGGGGGGGATATTTTTCGGGATATCTCCTTTTTTCTGGATGGAGATAGGGACCATGTTTTTCTGTATCCGGCGTGGGATGTTCTTTCTACGGATATATTTGCATTCCAGCGGGAAGTGGAATTATCCCGGATAGAGATTTTGTACCATCTGCTGGCAAAGAAAAAATCCATCATCATCCTTCCCCTGAGAGCCATGATGCAGAAGGTCATGCCCCGGCCGGTTTTCACAGACTATGTTGAAACGATTTCCATCGGGGACAGCATTGAAAGGGATCACCTGACAGCGAAGCTGATTGCGGGAGGTTACACCCGGGTGACCCTTGTGGAAGAAAAGGGAGAATTCAGCCTGAGAGGCCATGTGATCGATGTCTATCCTCCCGCCGCCGCCCGCCCTTTTCGGATGGAATTTATCGGAGACGAGCTGGAGTCCATCAGAGAATTTGACACGGCCTCACAGCGATCAACGGGCGAACTGGCCGAATTTATCCTTCTGCCGACGCGAGAGGTGATCTTGTCCGAGGAGCGAAAACAGCAGGCCGCGAGCAATATCAGGCACAGGGCCAATGAACTTGAGCTTCCCCGAATGGTTAAGACCCGTCTTGTGGAAATGATGGAAAATAACGTCATGTCTTCGGTAAATCCTCTCTTCATTCCCATGTTTTACGAATCGCTTGATCATGAGCAGGGGAGCGAAGGACGGTCGTTGAAAGAAACCTTGGGAACATTCTTCGACTACTTGCCAATGGACAGCATCATGATTTTCGACAATATCCTCTCCATCAGGCAGGCAGAAGAGCGTATTGAGAATGAAATCGACCGTTTTTTAATGAAAGCCCGCAGTGAGGAAAAGTTCCACCTGGAGAAAACGTCCTCTTACCTCACAGGGGCGCAATGGCAGGGATGCTGTGAACCTTTTCAGAAGGTTCACCTTGACGAGCTGACTTTAGGTACGGGAAGGGATGACGAGATCGTGCATATGGGCATGGCCGTAAATCCCCTGACGAAAATACGGGCGCCCCGTGAGGAGGAAGGCATGCTCCATCCCGTTGTGGAGCAGATCAGCGCATGGCTTCGGGATGGGAATCTGGTCACATTTTTATGCGCCGGACAGGAAGAGATCCACCGCATGGACCATCTGTTGAGTCAGTATGACCTTTCAGCGGGTATGGGGAAGTGTCCCTTTTTATCGGACCTCGATCAGGGGATACATCGCGGAAGGTTGGTCCTGAGAGAAGGGAGAATAACGTCAGGGTTTCATCTGCCCGACCTGAAGCTGGTCATCATCACCGACGAGGAGATCTTCGGCAAAAAGGTTTCAAGAAGGTCCGCGAAATCTACCAGGGAAGGATATTTCCTGAAGTCCTTTGGGGAACTTACGGAAGGAAATTATGTGGTCCACACGGACCACGGCATCGGGTTATATCGGGGGCTCCAGAAACTGCACATCGGGGGAATCGAGAATGATTTCCTCCTTCTGGAATATCTGGATGGAGACAAATTATACCTTCCCGTTGACCGTCTTGATCAGATTCAGAGGTACATCGGTCCGGAGGATTTCGTGCCCAGGGTTGACAAGCTGGGGGGGACCTCCTGGGATGTGGTGAAGGAAAGGGTCAAGAAGTCGGTTCGTGAAGTTGCGGAGGAACTGGTTTCCATCTATGCCGCCCGGGAGGTTATGGAAGGACATTCTTATTCTCAGCCGGACAGGGTTTATGATGAATTCTGCTCGACCTTTGAGTTTGAGGAGACGCCTGATCAGGCCAGATCCATTGAGGATGTCCATCTGGATATGAACTGTGCCAAGCCCATGGACCGGCTCGTTTGCGGCGATGCGGGATTCGGCAAGACCGAAGTGGCCCTGCGGGCTTCTTTCAGGGCCGCCATGGACGGGAAACAGGTGGCTGTTCTTGTGCCTACAACGATTCTGGCGGAGCAGCATTTTCAGAATTTTTCCCGGAGGTTGAAAAACTATCCCGTCTGTGTTGAAGTGCTGAACCGGCTGAAAACAAAGGCCGACCAGAAAAAAATCATCGAGAGGATTCGCAAGGGGACGGTGGATATCCTCATCGGTACCCATCGAATATTGCAGGACGATATAACATTCAAAGACCTGGGACTTGTGGTTATCGATGAGGAACAGCGTTTCGGGGTAGCGCATAAAGAGAAGCTCAAGAAGCTCCGAACGCTGGTGGATGTCCTGACGCTGACGGCAACCCCCATTCCCAGGACACTTCATCTTTCTCTTGTGGGCATCCGCGATCTGTCGATCATTCATACACCGCCGGAGAACCGGCTTCCCGTCAAGACGTATATCCTCGAATTTGATGAGGACGTTATCCGGGAGGCCATCCGGCAGGAAATCAAAAGAGGGGGTCAGGCCTTTTTTCTCCATGACAGGGTACAGTCCATCTATCGGATGGCATCGTTTATTGAAAAGCTTGTTCCGGAAGCTGTTGTCGACGTGGTCCATGGCCGCATGAATGCAAAAGAGATTGAACAGGCCATGGCAAACTTTATCAGACGGGACTGCAATGTCCTGGTTTGTACCTCCATCGTTGCGTCCGGACTGGATATCCCGTCGGCCAATACCATCATCATCAACCGGGCAGACCGGTTCGGCCTTGCGCAACTCTATCAATTGAGGGGTAGGGTGGGGAGATCAAAGGAAGAGGCTTATGCCTATCTTCTTGTGCCGAAAGGCGCCATGCTCTCCAGGGATGCACAGAGACGGCTCCGCGTTATCATGGATTTTTCAGAACCGGGGTCCGGCTTCAGAATCGCCTCCAATGACCTGGAAATAAGGGGAACGGGGAATATCCTCGGAACATCCCAATCCGGCCATATTTCCGCTGTGGGATATGAACTCTATACGGAGTTGATGGAAAGGACCATCCGGGAGATCAAGGGTGAACCTGTTTCCGGGGAGGAGATTAAACCGGAAATCCATTTGAACCTGCCGGCGTTTATTCCCGAGGACTATATGGCGGACGTGAACAGGAGGCTTGTCACCTACAAAAGGTTGTCCATGGCGCCTGATGATGACGCTCTGATCGAGATCAGAGAAGAATTGATGGACTGTTTCGGGTATATTCCTCCGGAGGTTGAGACCCTCTTTGATGTCATCCGCATCAGGAATCTTGTGAAGGTTGTCAAGGGGACAAAGATGGGTTACGATGGCAAGCATATGTTCATATCTTTTCATTCGGACAGCCCTGTGGATCCTTTAAAAATTGTACGCATGTCTCAAGGCGGCATGAAAGATGTGCGGTTGACTCCGGATTTAAAACTCTACGTCTCCATGCCGGGGCTTCACGGGAACCAGATCATCGAAAAGGCAAAGGGCTTGTTGCACCTGTTAATTCACTGACGGAGGAAGATGTCGACAAAAAGTCGCAAAGCTTTAATAATGAGGAGATTCTTGCCTTTTACTGTCCATGGCATCCTTCTTTGGACACTGGCATTGTGGGCAGTTTTTCTTTTTCCGTGCGGCTGCCAGAAAGACGACGCCTCCAGGGCCGTAGCAACGGTTAATGGTGAAAGGGTTACGATTGTTGAGTTCGGGGAAAGATTCGCGAATGCGTTAAGCTTTGCGGGAGATCGTTCTTTCCTGAAACCGGAGGATTACGATCGCCTGAGGGAGGAGGTCCTGAAGGTTGTGATCGATGAAAAAATCATGCTTTTGCGTGCCGGTGAACTGAAGATATCGGTAAGTGACGCCGAACTGACAAAAAAAATGGAGGAGACAAAAGAAGGTTATTCACCGGAAGCCTTTGAAAAGGTTCTTGAAACACAGAAAATCCGTCATGATGTCTGGAAAAGGGAATTGAAAACACGAATGATAATCGAGAAGCTCATGGCGTCTGATGTGGATGCGGGGATTTCCGTTACGGAGGAAGAGGCGGAAGCGTACTTTCATAGCCACAGGAAAGAATACGCACCGGAGAATCGAGTGCACATCGCCCAGATTGTCCTGCCCGATAAGGAAAAAGCCCGGAATGTTCTGAATCGATTGAAGGGGGGAGAGGATTTTGATAAGGTTGCCCGGGAAGTTTCCATCGGACCAGAGGCAATCCGTGGGGGTGATCTCGGATTTGTCAGTCGCGGTGTTATGCCGGAGACCATTGATGCAGCGATCTTTTCTTTGCCTTCCGGCGCCGTCAGCGAGGTCATAAAAAGTCCCTATGGCTATCATATTTTCAGGGCCATACAAAAAGAAAAAGGCAGAAGAAGGTTTTCTGATATAAAAGACCGGGTCATATCGGATATGAAAAGACAGAAAGAGGAACAGGCCTATGTTCTATGGATTTCAAGCTTGCGATCACGGGCAGTTATAAAAATTGACAGATCCCTTTTGGGCATGGGGACGATCCCGGAGGGTCGGTAAAGGGAACAGGCTGCTACTGTGCGGGGGAAAAGCTGCCTGTCCCCGTATGAGCGCGAAATGGAAACTCGACAAGAGGAGGAAGATGGTTGTGAAGATATTCAAGGCCTTGATCGTTTTTATTGTAACAGGGGTGCTTCTGACGGCGACAGTGAGTGCCGAAGTCGCGGACAGAATCGTGGCGGTTGTAAATGACGAAATCATCACCCTGTCGGAATTAAATAATAACTTTGAATCTTACAGGAAAAGAATAGAGGAATCCTACAAAAATCAAGACCTGGTTAAAATCATAGCGGAGGCGAGACTGGTTATGTTGAACAAATTGATCGATCAGAGCCTCATCGAACAGGAAGCGAAAAAATCCGCTCTCACTATCAAGGATGACGAGGTGACGGATACGATTCAAAACTTTCTCAAGCAAAGAAAGATCCGGATGGATGACCTTTTGAATGCCCTTGTCAAGGAGGGGTCCACCTTCGAGGAATATAAAAAGGATGTCAGAAATCAGCTTATCAGGATGAAATTAGTCAGGCGCCAGATCCAGTCCAAAATCGCAGTGAGCGAGGAAGAGATCGGCGACTATTACCTGAAACATCGAGAGGATTATGAGGGCAAAGAGGCCGTCAGGATCAAACAGATACTGATTCCGTTTCCGAAGAAAGTGGATGCGACAACAAAGGCAAAGCTTAAGGGGGAGATGGACATGCTATACAAGCGCCTGAAAAACGGAGAGCCTTTTGATCTGCTTGCTGCCCGCTATTCGCAGGGACCTGCCGCAAGCGCCGGGGGGGATCTCGGTTTCGTTGAAAAGGGAATGATCCTTCCTGCTGTTGAAAATGCCGCCTTCAGTCTGAAAGTGGATGAGATGAGCGGGGTCATTGAATCACCCATAGGTTTTCATATTATCATGGTCATCGACAAGAAAGGCGCAGGAATAAAACCCATTGAATCCGTCCGGATAGAAATCAGAGAAAAACTGGAAGGAGAGAAAATGGAGAAGAAGTATAACGAATGGATCAGTGAACTGAGAAACAAGTCCCACATTGAGATCAAGCTTTGATGAACTCGTAAAAGTCAATTTTGGCCCGTTTTTGTCATTCCCGCCCTCGAAAGTACTTGTCGGGGGCGGGAATGACAGGCTGGGGGACTTTTTACGAGAACGTCAACTTTGACCCATTTTTTATTAAAGGTTTCGTTGAATGAACTGTATAAGAATAAAGGGAGCCTCGCAGCACAATCTTAAAAATATCAACATCGATATTCCACGGCACAGGCTTGTCATCATCACCGGGGTCAGCGGTTCAGGAAAGTCTTCCCTGGCCTTCGATACCATCTATGCAGAAGGACAGAGGCGTTATGTGGAGTCTTTATCGACCTATGCAAGACAGTTTATCGGCCAGATGGACAAACCCGAGGTTGAATCCATCGAAGGCCTGTCGCCCGCGATTGCCATTGAACAGAGATCGGCAAGCCATAATCCCCGTTCAACCGTCGGCACCGTCACGGAAATATATGATTATCTCCGTCTTCTCTTTGCCAGAATTGGAACCCCGCACTGTTATCAATGTGGCCGGGAAATCAAATCCCAGACCATAGACATGATGGTGGATGCCATCCTTGCCCTCCCCGAGAAGACAAAGCTCAGCATCCTCGCTCCCGTTATCCGGGGGAAAAAGGGAGAATTCCAGAAGGAATTAAAGAAACTTCAGAAAGAAGGCTTCGTCCGGGTTCGCATTGACGGTGAGATCCGGGAGCTTGGCGATGAGATGACGCTGGACAAAAACAAGCGCCACGAGATTGATGTCGTGGTGGATCGTCTGTTCATAAAAGACGGCATCCGGAAGCGGGTCCGGGATTCTGTTGAGATCGCCGCTAATCTTTCCGACGGCCTTGTCCGGCTCGATGTGATGGGGGGTGAAGATATCCTGTTCAGTGAAAAATATGCCTGTATCTCATGCGGGATCAGCATGGCGGAACCGGCGCCGCGCAATTTTTCCTTTAACAGCCCCTATGGCGCCTGCCCTCATTGCGGAGGGTTGGGAACCCGGATGTATTTTGATGAGAATCTCGTAATCCCCGATCGGGGCCTTTCCGTTCGGGAAGGGGCTATCGCGCCCTGGGCGGGTCGGAGTTCCCTTTACTATTTTCAGATGCTGGATGCTCTGGCCGGTCATTATGGCTTTGATATCAACTCCCCCTTCGATCAGCTGCCGGAAAAGATTCAAAGCGTCCTTTTGCATGGTTCGGGAAAAGAAGAGATCCGGTTCTATCTGGACAGGGGGGGGCGGCGGTTTTTTCACTCCAGACCGTTTGAAGGGACGCTCAAACAGCTTGACCGGAGGTACAGAGAAACGAATTCCAACGCTGTCAGGGTGGATCTGGCGAAGTATATCAACCTTCGGGAATGTCCCACCTGTCTTGGTTCGCGCTTGAAAAAGGAAAGTCTGTCGGTGACGGTGGCGGGCAAGAATATCTATGACGTGTGCAGGTCGTCGATCAGGGAGTGTCTGACGTTTTTTGAATCCATACCTCTGTCCCGTCAGGAAACCATGATCTCGGAGCGGATTCTCAAGGAAATCAGGGAAAGATTGAAATTCCTCGTTGATGTGGGGATAGACTATCTCAGTCTGGACCGGTCATCGGGCAGCCTTTCCGGTGGGGAAGGTCAGCGCATCAGATTGGCCACTCAGATCGGATCGGGGCTGGTCGGGGTTCTATACGTGCTGGATGAGCCGACGGTGGGTCTGCACCAGAGGGACAATGTCAGACTGATTTCAACCCTTAACCGGTTAAGAGACATGGGGAACACGGTTTTAGTGGTGGAACATGATGCAGCCATGATGATGTCATCGGATTATATTATCGATATGGGGCCCGGCGGCGGGATAAACGGGGGCGAGGTGGTTTTTCAAGGCACGCCGGATGAGATTTGCCGGAGTGATCAGTCCTTGACGGGAATGTATCTTTCGGGGAGACGATTCATTCCGGTCCCTTCCTGCCGTCGCTCGATACCCGGCCGGTTCATCCTCCTGGAGGGCGCCCATGAACATAATCTGAAGAACATTGACATCAAGATCCCTGTGGGCATTTTTACCGTCGTAACGGGGGTGTCAGGATCTGGAAAGAGCACCATGGTCATCGAAACCCTCCATAACACCCTGTCCCGGAGGTTGAACCGTCAGAGAGGCGGCATAGGAAAGTTGAAACGCATAGCGGACATGGGGGGCATTGAAAGGGTGATTATGATGAATCAGCAGCCGATCGGCCGCACTCCCCGATCGAACCCGGTCACCTATACGGGAATTTTTTCCCATATCCGCGATCTGTTTACCGGCCTTCCTGAAGCCAGGATCAGGGGTTACAAGCCGGGCCGTTTCAGTTTTAATGTCAAAGGGGGACGATGCGAATCCTGTGAGGGGAACGGCCTCATCAGGATCGAGATGCATTTTCTCCCCGATGTTTATGTGACCTGTGATGTATGCCGCGGAAGAAGGTTCAATCCCGATACTCTTGAAATCAGATATAAGGACAAGAACATTGCCGATGTTCTCGATATGACCGTGACCCAGGCCCTGTCTTTCTTCGATCATATTCCGTCCATCAGATCGCGGCTCCAGCTCTTTCAGGACGTCGGTCTGGGATATATACGCTTGGGCCAGTCGGCAACGACCCTGTCGGGAGGGGAGGCCCAGAGGATTAAACTATCGAGAGAGCTGGGCAAGCGCACGAACAGCAACACCCTCTATATCCTTGATGAGCCGACCATTGGCCTTCATTCCGCAGATATCGAAAAACTGCTGAATGTTCTGGTGAGGCTTGTCGATATGGGGAACACGGTCGTGGTGATCGAACACAACATGGATATCATCAAATCCGCAGATTATATTATCGACCTTGGCCCCGAAGGGGGACCGGGAGGAGGGGAAATCGTCGCCGCCGGTACGCCTGAGGAAGTGGCCCGGTCAGAAAAATCCGTGACGGGTCTGTTTTTGCGGAAAGTGTTATGAGAAGTGGTGTTATGGCAACTGTACACCTACTGTTTAGCCATGGGACGCTTTGGCATGTAACTTCAACCCGAGTGCATCGATGACCTTGAGGATAGTGTCGAAACCGGGATTGCGCTCGCCTGAGAGAGCCTTGTAAAGACTTTCGCGAGACAGGCCGGCATCACGCGCAACCTGTGACATGCCCTTGGCGCGGGCGATATCGCCCAGTGCTTTTGCAATGAACGCGGCACCGCCGGCTTTTTGATGTCCTTTGAATGGCTTGCCCGCGAGAATGGCGATACTTTGAAAGGCATAAAACGCTAAATTTCCCTCACCAGCCTCAAGACGCGAATCGACAAGTATCTGAACGCCGCGCCGACGTCAAAGAAGCCGGCATGATTACACCCCAAAACTTTTTGAGTGTCGTGTGATTCGTTAATAATACCAATAACCTGAATAGTATCGGAGCTCCGATACTATTGATAACAAGGGCAGTGTCATAGACTTAACGAGTCGGTTAATCATAGGGTAGAAGTCCCTTATGTGGCAGATGTTTTTCTTTGGATACTTTCTGCCCGGCATGTGGGACAGCACCGGGATGTGTTTTCGGTAAAGACAACTTCCTTGGCAGTAATCGGCATGAATCAGGGAAAGTTACTGATATCAAATGGAAATAAATGATGTTGTTTCCCCAGCGATCATGATAGGGGATAATCACATTGGATTTTTTATTTGCAATGGCGGCAAAATTATGTCTGGAATAGATGGGTGCATTGGAGTGTGGGCTTCTACCTGATATCACTGATCGACGGATATTGAAAAATGGGAATCATCAGATTTGCATGTCCGGTTCTGTAAAGGCCGATGACATGGATACATACTACAGACATCATAACAATTCTATCCAAAGGATAAGGTGATGGAGAAAATCAAGGATCTATATCATCAATATTGGGACCAGATCATAGCATGGTACGCTGGGCTGTCACAACTGCACCAATATGGTGTATTTTTTCTGCTTATCATCATCGGCCTTTTTATTGTTTCATTTTTTATAATATCACGTGTCACAAAATAGGATCTGGAAATAGTATTTTAAGTGGGCACGAAAAGACTGTCGTTTTTTAGGTAGAAAAGGAATTGCAGGAGAGAGTGAACGGTCGTTAGAAAATGTTGGGATTGATACTGACAAGCTGAAAGTCACAAACCGTTAAACTCGTTTAAAATGCATGATTTCAAATAGAACTAACCCCCATGCCCAGGCGTGGGCACAACGAAACATGAAAATCCTCCCCTGCCCCCCTTTAGCAAATGGGGGTTGGGGGGATTTTCATATAAAACACGTACC
>JAPLJQ010000580.1 GCA_026388495.1 Deltaproteobacteria bacterium
CCGTACAACTCGTACACAAGTTTATCAATCGCCCCATCCGTCGCCGCAATCTGCCGGGACAACTGCGTTTTCTCCTGTTCGAGTCGGGCGTCCTGCAACCGTTTGTTCAGGTCGAGCATCTGCGTGACGAGCGCAACCATGCGGTCGTGACGGGCTTTGTCGAGGGGGTCGGCGAAGTTGATGGTGCGAATTGGGAGCTGCTCAATATACTGACGATTCAAGGCAAAGTAACCCCCTCGGAATGTGGAACTAATTTTCTTTAGATAAAATGTTGACAAAGCAGAGTTGAGGAGCCCTAACAGATAATAATAGGACATTTTTTCTTCGGGCTTCAACGTGACGGCATAACCCCCGCCACCTCCGCCACCACTACCTACGAAAAAATATTTTCCTTCTAGGTCAGATGCAAAACAAGCGGAATTTGCGAGAGCAGGTACCAACAATTTCGGAAAGTTAAATTTAGTGTGATTTTTTTTGTAGACGTAACCATACCACAATTTTCCCATTTGACCTTTATTACGATCAGAAAGTCGTTTATGATTTTTTTCAAGATAGTCCCAAGTCAAAGGATATTTTGTTTTGTAATCTTCTGATGAGATTAAAACGGATTTCCCATTAACAAGTTCGTAAGGAAAAATTAAGCGTTTATTTACATTATCCAAGTAATAACGACGGATATTTAATGAACCCTTTAAGAATGGTTTCAAATGATTCTTTTCAAACCAATGTTCTTGATCTGTGGCTTTCGAGTAACAAAGAACTTTATTGTCTTGTTTAATTTTCTCTTCAAGGATAAACACATCATCAGCATCTGTTTGCAAGCCTACAAACTGTTCAGAGATATTTCCTAATTTCGTAGCGACATTGCTCAATTTATCAAATAATTGAGAATCATTACCGACAACAAAATTCCAATCGCCGTTTGTGGTATTTTTGGAGTTAATCACACCATTAACTGCAATACTTGAAGAACGCCATAAAGTGAGATCGTCCACTTTGTTAAAATGGAACTCATCATATCCGTTCTTTCCAAGAAACAGAAGACACGTGTAGGTCGTCACATCCTCAAACACCTGCTGATGTCCAAAGTGCACAATCTCTTTCAGATGCTTACCCTTCGCAATCACTGAGCGGAGTGACTCGCCGTACTGTGCATTAAAAAATTTATGCGGCAGGATGTAACCAAGAAGCCCGTTCTTGTTGAGCAGTAAAAGCCCCTGTTCGACAAAAACCACGTAGATGTCATAGTTGCCTTTGCTTGCGGAAATGAATTTTTTCTTGTAAAATTCTACTTCTGTTGGTGCCCATTCCTTCATGGTCTGGATACGGATGTACGGCGGATTCCCGATCACCGCATCGAACCCTCCCGCCTTCATGATATCGGCAAACTCCGTGTCCCAGTCGAAGGGTTTGATCTCTTTTATTCGTTCGGCTGGCATTTCTGGGGTCATGATGTCCCAGCCAATCAGCGAGTTCCCGCACTTGATGTTATGATCGAGACTCGGCAGCGTCCGTTCTTCGCTGATCCTGAGTTGTTTGTCGAGATTCTCTTCCTTCTCTCCTTCCAGAATTTTGAGAAGCAGGGAAAGTTTTGTCACCTCAACAGCCTGCCGGTCGATATCCACGCCGAAAATGTTGTTGATCAGAATCCGTTTCTTCTCGGACGTCGAGAGCTCCCAGTCGCTTCGCGTCCGGTCCAATAACTTAATCCCGTCGCTGTGTCCCGTCCGGTAAATCGGAGGCTCGGCAATGTTCAGTAATTTCTTCTTCTTCGGTAAAGGCTCGGGTAAAAGGACCTGAACTTTTGGATCGGTAAACGCAACATTCTGGTTGAATACCGGTGCAAGGTTTCTCGTATACCATTCAAGATGCCAGTCGAGAAGGTATTGATACGCTCCGATAAGAAACGAACCGGAGCCACACGCCGGATCAAGAATGCGAAGTTTCGCAACGTCGCGAGGTGTCTTGTCCTTCACCAGTTCCCCGACAGTATGCTTCACGATATATTCCACGATATAAACCGGTGTGTAGAAGACGCCGCCCGCCTTTTTGACCTCTGGCTTATACTCAACTTTTGCCTGGTGGCTATCCGTGAACCGTATCACTTTTCCGAGGAATTGTTCGTAGACCTGCCCTAAAATTGCAGGAGGAATGACAGAAAATTCATACGCCCCCTCACTCAGGTCACGGATGATCTCTTTTAGGACTTTATCATCAATCTTCAAAGAGGGTGTGATTGTGTCCGGTTCTTCCCGTTCGAATTCTTTCTCGAAATAAAACAGACCCGAGTTGTATTTCGCATCCGCCTTTCTGAACAGCGAACATAACTGCGCATATGTATTATCCGAATTCACGATCTCCCGCAATGTGCCATACCGTTCAAGACCGCGATCCTCGCAGTTCTGCAAAAAAATGATCCGGTCGATAATCACTTGGACCGAAAAGTTCAGCTCGTCAACAGTCAGCGGAGGATCCCGGTTCCGCAACGAGATGTTCTTTGCAAGAGACTCTCTCCAATTCTCGATCTCTTTTAAGAACGCCTCATCAACGGTGGCAGTTCCCTTCTTCCCTTTCGTCGTTTTTGCAAATGTTTCGAATGAACCATTGAAGACCGCTTCTTTTGAGAACGTCTTCGCTATCTCATCCCATTTTACGGGAAGTTCCTTGAAGGTAAAATAATCGATCCGGGCGATTCCGGCAGAATCAGACGCTGATGGCTTTTTTGTACAATCGTAGATTGCGAATTCGTCAAAATTGGTAAGAATGCAGAGCGCAAGTTTGGCATTCCACGCGTATCTTCTCACCTGGTAGGCAGCTTTTGCATTATCCTTGATCCTGACTTTCGGAGCTTTTGCCTCCGCAATAAATATCAAGTCTCTCCCAATTTTGAAACTGTAATCTATAAAATCGGTCGTTCCGGAGATCTTGATGGTCTGTTCTACACTTACTTCCCTTGCCTGTTCAGACCACCCCTGCTTATTGTAGACATCCCAGCCCAGCGCAACAAAAAAATGATCGAGATAATCCTGCCGTAGTTTTGTCTCGTTGTAGGTCTCGCGGGAAGTGATATAGGAATTGCGAAGAATATCAAACTGCTCAATCAGTTTTCTTATCACTTCAGGGACGGCCATTAAAGAATATTGTTGCGTTCAATCCCGTTAAAGATGTTGGAATACTGATGAGAAGTGTGGATGTGTCAGCAATTCGTTGATCTTTTCCCTGTGCGGACTTACGAAATACGATATATTTTTGCCGCGAGTCTACAGAACAGCCCAACCGATTCACGATACGCCCTCACCATATACAAAATTACACAATTTCCCCCCCTTTTATGCGCCCAATCCCCCAAAATGTCAATTAAAATTGACAAAACCCCTTAATTCCCGATAAAAATCAATTATTTTTATGAAAAAATAGGAAGCCTTAACATACGCCATATCTTTTGTTGTTTGTGCAGTGCAAACAAGGGGCGATCCCCATCTC
>JAPLJQ010000200.1 GCA_026388495.1 Deltaproteobacteria bacterium
ATCATTAGGGAAAAGCTAAGCCAGCAAAACTTTGAGACTTGGATCCGGCCTATTAAGATCGTCTCCATGGAGGGAAGCCACATCTACCTGTCTGTGCCGAACAAATTCTTTAAAGACTGGTTATTGGAAAATTACCACACCGTCATTAAGGATTCTATAACCTCGCTGGCAGGCAATGATATCGACGTTGACTTTGATGTAGCCCGGGAAGAAGAAAATAACCAGGATTCTGTTCCCAGACGTGAATACCATCATGATACCTCCCGAACAAAACCTAAACCTTCCCGTTCCAAGAGCCAGCAATCTCTTCATCCTCATTACAGTTTTGAAAGATTTGTCGTCGGGTCATGTAATCAGTTTGCCCATGCTGCGTCTGTGGCGGTTGCGGAACAGCCGGCTAAAAACTATAATCCTCTTTTCATTTATGGAGGCGTCGGGCTCGGTAAAACTCACCTGCTCAATGCCATAGGCCTTTTTACTCATTCCCTATATTCTGACATGAACGTGCTGTACGTATCTGCAGAAGAGTTCATGAACGAATTGATTAACTCCATCAGGTACGATAAGATGCCTAAATTTCGGGAGAAGTATAGAAAAATTGATTGCCTCCTGATTGACGATATTCAGTTTATCGCCGGGAAGGAAAGAACACAGGAAGAATTTTTTCATACCTTCAATACCCTGCATGACTCCGGAAAACAGATCGTTGTGACAAGCGACCGCTTTCCGAAAGATATCCCGAACCTTGAAGGGCGGTTGCGCTCAAGATTCGAGTGGGGCCTCATTGCGGATATCCAACCCCCGGAAATGGAAACAAAGATCGCCATCATCGAAAAAAAAGCTTATGAAAACAATCTTTCTCTTCCGTCCAATGTTGCTCTCTACGTTGCAACACACGCAGAATCCAATATCAGGGAACTGGAGGGATTCCTCATCAGAATCGGCGCCTATTCTTCACTAACCGGCAGAGAAATTGATCTCAACCTTGCAAAAGAAGTGTTGAAAAAAGTTCTCAAACAAAACGAACATGAAGAGGTTACCATAGATGAAATCATTAAGGCCGTAACAGGCAAGTTAGGTGTAAAAATTTTAGATGTTAAATCGCAAAAGAAAAATAAAAACATAGTTATGGCGAGACAGATTGCCATGTATCTTTCAAGAAAAATGACAACCTCTTCTTTTCCCGATATAGGCGAAAAAATAGGCGGGCGTGATCATTCAACTGTTATTTATGCCAACAATAAGATCGGTAAAGCCGTGGAGGGAGATGTAAAGCTTCAGAAAACGATCAGCGACATCGAGGAGACCATTAAGAATAAAATTTAACACTTTTCCCTAAGAGGTTATCAACATTTTAATATTGACCTTTTGATATAAAATCACTCGATGAATCGCTTTTTTTATCATTATGAACATCCTCTATTACTAATACTATAATATATATAATAAGAAAAAATAATCTTATTATAGGTCCTCTATAACCATTATTTTTATAACGAACAAGAAACCTAAACAAGGGGGATATGGTGATGGAATTTAAAATTCAAAGAGATACTTTTTTAGATGGTATTCAAAAGACGCTTGGTATTGTTGAAAAGAAAACCACCATGCCTA
>JAPLJQ010000224.1 GCA_026388495.1 Deltaproteobacteria bacterium
GCCTCAGCGGCCCTTCTTTCTCCAAGGGCCAGGTTATATTCCGTCGTCCCTCTTTCGTCACAGTGTCCTTCAATGACCAGTTTAGAATCCTTGTTTTTGGCAAGCCATGCTGCATGGCCTTTCAGAATCACCCTCGATTCCGGTTTCAGATTGTACTTATCAAAATCAAAATATATATCAGCAAGGGCGGCTTTCTCCTTTGCTATTCCTCCACCTGCTGCCTGCTCCTTCGAAGCCATGTCTGCCAGGGATTTTTCTTTGTCAGACACACCCGCAGCGGCTTGTCCCGTTTTTGAGGCCTGGTCTTTCAGCGCTCCCTTGTCTGCCGCAGCCTGGTCCTTCGTTGCAGCCGCCTCTTCTTTTACGACTGTCTTTTTTGCGCATCCTGTCATAAAAATAAACATGAAACATACCATCAAACTCATGATCCCTGACAATACCAACCTTTTCTTCATTACTTTTTCTCCTTTCTCAATTGATCTATGGTCCTGATATTTAAACGACAAAGACCATTACCATTCTGAAAGAACAGATAAAAAATGAAAACGGCATATCCGCTCCTTCCCCGCTCGTGTCTCCTCTACTGCACAATAAAGCTGTGAGACCTCGGAACCTTATTTCCCAAGTAATCATAATACGGTCATAAAGGTCAACCTAAAAATGGAAAGTCCGCTCTTTTCACCCGGTATGAATGAAGATCTCCGCCCACAGGACGGGCACTTCCCGGCAATAATTATTTTTTTCAAGCATCCGTCATCACCGTTTCAATCGGGGAGACCAGGACGGCGTGACGGAACGGTTTTTCTCCTCATACAACAATCTCACGTTCGATCCATTCGCATTCATCACGTATATGCCGCTCCTGCCGCCCTGTCTCAAATCAAAGGCCAGATATCTGCCGTCGGGGGACCAGGTGGGCGATTCATGGTCTGCGTTGTCAAAGGTCAGTTGCACATTTTGCGCACCGTCCTCATCGATGGAAAATAACTGAAACCGCCCGTTGACCAACCCCTCATAGGTAATCCTTTTCCCCCGGGGAGACCAGGACGGGGATGTATTATAATTCCCATCATAGGTCAGCCTTTTTACATTGCTTCCGTCAGCATCCATCAGGTATATCTGCGGAGACCCGGAGCGATCCGAAACAAAGGTGATTTTCTGGTTGTCGGGCGACCACGCGGCAGATACATCTATAGAAAAGTGATGGGTGAGGCGCTCAAAAAATCCGGTGTGAATGTCCATCACATATATTTCTTCGTTTCCATCCTTCCTTGATGTGAGCAAAATCCTCCTGCCATCCTGCGCCCATGTTCCTGAAAGATTGATCCCTCTGAAACCTGCAATTTTTTTTGTCGAGGCGCCATTCAGGGATCTGACATAGAGGTCCGGATTCCCATCTTTATAAGACGTGTATGACATATACTGGCCGTCCGGTGACCAGCGGGGTGAAAGGGTAATGGACCGTTCATTCGTCACTCTGACCAGGTTGGAACCGTCGATGTCGATCACATAAATATCCGACGCCCTTGCCGTCTTTACGACAAAAGCTATTTTCGTGTCAAATACGCTGCCGTCTCCTGTCAGAGCAAAAAGGATCTCACGGGCAAATTGACGGACCATATCGTTTTTCTGTTCAACGTTACCGGCATATTGCTTTCCAACAACAAGGTCTCCCCTGACAACATCATAAAGACGAAAGTCTGTGATCAGCTTTCCCCCTGCGTGCTCATAACGTCCTTTTACCAGATATTCCGCACCGATCACCGTCCAGCTGTCAAAGTCGATACGTTCGTCCGGCGTTTCCGTCCGATGTTGACCTTCAAGAAATGCTCTTTTGCTGATGATGTTGAAGAAACCGGTCATCGTCAGGTAATTTGTCAGGGCATTGGGAAACCAGATTGAAAGATCCTCTGTATGGAGATCCTTCCCCTTTTTATCGAAGTCAGGAATCGCGATAGGAAACTTTTGAAAAGATGGAGAATCTATATCGATATATACTTTAGCAGATACGTCAACGCCTGCATAAAAAAAGATTATGAATGCAAAAAAGCATGCAAAAAATTTTGACGACGCATTACTCATTAGACACGTCCTACCGCAGTTCTGATGAATGGAACCGTATGCCAATCTCAATGCTGCTGTCTCTCACCCACGCGGGCAGTGCAGGAAGGGGGCTTGCCTTCCGGATGGCTTTCATGGCGGACTCATCAAAATATCGATTGCCTGAACGTTTTTCAAAACTCAGATCCGTCACAGTGCCGCTTCTTAAAACCTTCACATGGATAACCGTCTCGATGTTTTGCCGGGAAAGGATACCCTGGGGAAGAACCCATTGACTTTTGATTCTGGCCCAGATTGCGGCGTAGTATGTCTTCATTTTCAAGCCGGTATCGGTTTCGCCAGGCTGGCTCGGTTCAGTAGCAGATGTCGGTCCGGAGGACGACACCCTCTGCCTGATGTTTTCCATGGCCTTTTCAATATCGGCAAAATCCCGCTTTTGAACTTCCGCTTTTTTCATCGGCACAGATGGATCCGTATCAGTCCGCTTTTTCAGGATGACGGTACGATCAGCGGTCATTCGGTCATTGAAATCTCCGGAGGTCACTGATGAATCTTTCCGGTTCAGTAAAATTTCAGAAAAACTGACGAGTTGTACGGAATAGACGGGCCCAAACGTCCATTTGGGTGAGGGGAGAGAGGGTGAAAAGAAGGTTATGGACAGAACCACTGCATGGAGGAAGACAGACAGGAGGATCATTCTATGAAGGCTGAAGCCATTGTTCAATCGCCCCCTGATCCATTTCTGCGACGTCATCTCGATTCCTCGGGCGGTTCCGTGATCATTCCGAGCTTGTCAACCCCGGATTTTCTGATTTCAGACATCACTTCCACCACAAATCCATAAGGAACAGTCTTATCAGCTCTCATGAAAACCTCTCTGTCGATCCTGCTGGCAAAAATGCTCTCCAGTTTCATACTGAGATCGGTCAAAGAGGTCTTATATTTATTGATATATATCTCTTTCGCACCATTGACCGTCAGGACAAGCTTCTCTTCCGTTACGTCGATACTCTTCGATTTAACCCGGGGCAGATTAACATCAATACCCATCTGAAGCATCGGGGCTGTCACCATAAAAATGATTAATAAAACAAGGACAACATCAACCAGGGGGGTAACATTGATATCGGATAAAAGCCTGCTATCAAAATGAAGACGTTTTTTTTCGTATCGCATAAATCTTTATCTCTTAACATAATATCGTTCGATAATATTCAACAACTCAGAGGCAAAATTATCCATTTCCATGGCCATGGTTTTTACCCGGTTCAAATAATAATTATAAAAAATGACTGCCGGTATGGCGGCCGCCAAACCGGCTGCCGTGGCAATCAATGCCTCCGATATCCCGGGGGCTACAACCGCCAGTGTCGCCGAGCCTCTTGCCCCAATTCCTTTAAACGTATCCATGATCCCCCATACCGTTCCAAACAGACCGATGAAGGGTGAAGCGTTTCCCGTCGTCGCAAGGAAACCTAAAGCACTCTCGAGCTTCGTGACCTCAGAACTGCACGCTCTGTTCATGGCCCTTTCAACATTGTCAATGCCTTTCATCTCCATGGGAAGCACATTCGGATCATCGCTTTCCCTGACCGGCGTTGATCCTCGAATAACCTTCGTAATTTTAATCAGCTCGGTGTACCCTGCCTGGAACACTTCGGCCATATTGGAGTGCTTGAATTTTTTCGATTCCGGGAGGATGTCAGACAGTTTGTCGCTCTTCATGTAGGCGCCCAGGAACAGATCATTCTCCCGTTTTGCCTTCTTGATGCTCCTGTACTTCATGAGAATGATGGCCCATGATACTACGGAAAAGAAAAGAAGCAACAAAAGAACAAACTGCACCATCGCTCCTGCGTCAAGGACCATGCTAAGAAGACTGCCATGAAAATGTCCTCCCATATTCCCGGCAGCAACTGATGAAATTTCCTTCACTTTATTTCTCCTTGTTTGTTCGGTTTTGACGGAACTACCTGTAATGGAAAAACACTTCCTTGTCAACCGGATTGATACTCATAAAAATTCCGGTGTAAAAGCGACAACGTCATCAATCGTCTCAGAGTCGGTAAAAATCATGGCCAATCGGTCCACACCTAAAGCAATCCCCGCCGATTCCGGCATCGTATCGAAAGCCCGGAGAAACCGTTCCGATACGGGATAAACGGGTTTGCCAATTGAATATCGATACGCCTGAGTTCTTTCGAACCTTAATTCCTGTTCATTCGCATCAATAAGCTCGGAACATGCATTGGCAATTTCGATTCCAGCAATGTACAACTCAAAACGTTCCACCACTGCCGGGTTTTCTTTCTTTCTCCTTGCAAGGGCGTCCGCGGAAATGGGGTAATCACACAGAAACGTCGGGCGCTTTCTTCCCAGATTGGGTTCGATGTCACAGACCATGATCTCATCGAAACAATCGTCTCTCAGAGATTCTTCCATGGACATTGGGGCATAACGGTCAAAAGCCTCCTTCACAGACAGACATTCCCATAAGCCCTTCAAACTGACGCTGTTTCCCCGGTAGACGACACCGTTCTCGTAACCGATCGATGATCCAACCGATGTAATCAGATCCCGGCATTCCTCCATTAACGCCCTATAGTCGATACCCCTGCGATACCACTCAAGCATGGTAAATTCAGGGAGGTGATATGTCCCCCTCTCTCCATCACGGAAACATTTACAGATCTGGAAGATCCTTTCATAACCTGCCGCAAGCAGTCGTTTCATGCAGAGTTCCGGGGATGGGTGCAGAAACCAGTATCCGCAGGCAACGGCGTCAATGTGTGATTCCGGAATCACTGCCGGAACCCTGCAGGGCGTTTCCACTTCAAGATAATGCCGTTCCATGAAGAACCGCCTTATGGCCTGAATCATCAGGGCTCGCATTCCCAGTGCATCTCGCCGCTTCGTCAGGGCCCATACCTCTTCTTCCATGGGCAGATCATCCCTTGACTCTTGTGAGATACTCTCCGCTTCGTGTGTCCACACGAATCTTTTCCCCCTCCTCGATAAAGGGGGGCACCTGAATCTGGTACCCTGTTTGCAGAGTTACCGGCTTCATTTTCCCTGAAACGGAGTCTCCTTTGGCCCACGGTTCGGCCGAAACGACAATGAGATCGACAAAATTCGGCAGATTGATTCCTAAAGGCCTGTCTTCAAAAAACAGAATCTGAACGTCCAGATTATCAATGAGATAATTTTTTGCCTCCCCCGCCTGATCTTCCGTCAAAAAAACCTGCTCATAATTTTCAATATCCATGAAGCAGTATGACCCTTCTTCTTTGTAGAGATATTGCATTTTTCTCTCCCGAAGGTCCGCAGGTTCAAATGTATCCACGGAACGAAATGTCCTCTCAAATTGAGACCCTGTAATCATATTCTTCAATTTGGAACGATATAGCGCCTGACCCTTACCGGGCTTCACAAAGTTGAATTCGGTAATGACATAGGGTTCATTGTCGATCTTAATACTCAACCCCTTCTTCAAATCACTGGCATTGTACATATTGTTTCCCCTCCCCTATATTTCATGAATCATTTTTTATCATTTCATCCAGTTCCCATCAGTATACCTGATTTCCCGATTTTTTTATCCATCGGAACAAGATTCTTTTGACGAATGCATTATGCAGGACGAATTAAAGATTTTCCGCGAAAAAGATTCTGAGCAGAGCTGAAAGAGAGGCACCTTCCCTCTCCCCCCGGGAACATCAAGCACATATTGGGGTATACAAAGTCCCGGCATGTTTTCCCAGAGCTTTTCCATGATTCTCAAACCTGCTGAAGTATCTGCACGGAAATGGTCTGTACCTTCCACGGGATCACATTGAAACAGGTAATAAGGTCTCACTGAAATCCGCTGAAGGCCGTAAAGAAGTTCCCGCATTGTTTCATAGTTGTCGTTTATCCCCCGAAGCAGGACACTCTGGTTCGAGACAGGAATCCCCGCGTCGAGCAGCATCTCACAAGCACCTGCCGATTCCTTTGTAATCTCATTCGGATGATTGAATTGCGTATTAAACCACAGGGGCCGGTATTTTCGCAACATGGAACAAAGAAAACGGGTCACCCTCATCGGCATGACCACAGGAACCCGGCTTCCTATACGCAGGACTTCTATGTGAGGGATGGATCGCAGGGACTTGAGGAACCACTCAAGGGTTTCCTCCTCCATGGTCAATGGATCACCGCCCGAAACGATAACTTCTCGAATACCTGTCGTCATTTCGATATAGTCAATCATGCGCCGGAGATATAGACGGTTTCGTGTCATGCCGTTATGCCCCCACATGCGTTTGCGGTTGCAGTGTCGGCAGTATGTCGTGCAAATATTTGTCACAAGGGTCAGGCACCGATCCCGATAACGATGGATCAAACCCGGAACGGGCATATCCCGATTTTCCGCAAGAGGGTCTTCCACCCCCCCCAGGGAAAAATGAATTTCCCTCGCATCAGGGAAACACTGCAAGCGAAGCGGATCATTTATGTTCGCCAGGTCCATCAGGGAAAGATAGTAAGGGGTAATGCAAAAGGGATAACGCCTGCTCACTTCTATAAATTCGCCAAGGTTCTCGGGGGATTTGCCCAGTATTCCGGCCAATTGAGGAATCGTATGGATGCGATGTCTCATTTGCCACATCCAGTCTGACCAGTCCCGCGCTGAGGCAGATTCCCATGACCCGGAGTCAATGGTGCATTTTACCGTTTTCATAATCTAAATATCTGTTAAATTAATGATTTTAGAGAGCGTTTTTTGTACCACAATTCCCTCACATCTTCAAAGAAGAATCTTAAAGAACCCTTCGTGTGGATCATAAAATAAAAGTGTTTGCTTTCTTACCACAGAATCATTTATATTCAGAGCCAGATATTGACAAGGTGAAAAACAATAACCATCCAATATCGCCGAGGGAGGAAAATTATTCAATCTCTCAACCGTCTTCCAGACAAGACCGGCCTTGAATATAACACACCAAACATGACTGGATTCTGGTTTTTAATACAACCTTATGGACATTAATCATGGGTGGCGATGACTATTCTTTATAAAGATTTATAATAGAAGTATATGGGTTCCTCGTAAATTCCGTAACATGCGGTGAACCAACAGGCAAAAGAAGGGAGATGAACACGATGAAAGAATTTTCCAAGGATGAATTAAAATCGTTGATGGCCAAACAGGACGGCTTGTGCATCTCAATGTTTATGCCCACCTATCGTGCCGGCGCCCCCGCCCAGCAAAATCAGATCCGATTACGAAACCTGCTTCGGGTAGCCGAAGAAAAATTACTGGCAGGCGGATGTCGCCCCCAGGAAGCCAGAACACTGCTGGAACCTGTTCAAGGGCTTGTCGGCAACATTCTTTTCTGGAAATACCAGAGTGACGGTCTTGCCATCTTTCTTTCGCCCGGCATATTCCGCTACTACTGTCTGCCGACTCATTTCGATGAACTGATTGTCGTGGCCGACCGTTTTCATGTCGAACCTCTTCTGCCCGTACTAAGTGGTGATGGGCGCTTTTATATTCTGACCCTCAGCCAGAATGAAATTCACCTGTTTGAGGGAACAAAACAGGACGTCAGAGAGATTGATATCGACACGATTCCGAAAAGCCTTAACGAGGCACTTCAATACGATGAACCGGAAAAACAAGTCCGTTTCCACAGGGGAACAGCGAGGGGCGGAGACCGTTCATCCATGATCTCCGGGCATGGGGCTGAACTGGATGATAACAAGGAAAATATCGTAAAATACTTTCGAAAGATTGATAGAGGATTACATGACCTTCTCCGGGACGAGCGGTCTCCCCTTGTTCTCGCAGGCGTCGACTATCTTTTTCCGATTTACAGGGAAGCCAATACATACCCACATCTGATGGATGAGGGAATAACAGGAAACCCCAAAGGGATGAGCATAGAACAATTGCACAGACAGGCCTGGTCTATTGTCAATCCCTATTTTCAAAAAACCCAAAACGATGCCATAGCCCAGTACAGACAGTCGTCCGGCACCGGCCTGACATCGAGGGATATCAGGGAAATCGTTCAGGCGGCCTATCACGGCAGAGTCGGGTTACTCTTTATCACAAAAGGGCACCGGCAATGGGGAACATTTGACCCCGCAAACAATGAAGTTCATTTGCACCGGAAGATGGGAACAGGAAGTGAAGGTCTTGCCGATTTTGCTGCAATCCAGACATTCCTGAGCGGCGGGAATGTCTTCGTCCTCCCCATGGAAGAGATGCCGGACGAGGCGCCGCTTGCGGCAGTATTCCGTTATTGATGTAATGCTTTTTAAAAGGCAATCACCCGCATGGATCAGCAACATCGTAAAATAAAAGTGGCACTGATTTCTGTCGCATCGAACACAATTCTCACGATTATGAAACTCATCGTGGGGCTCATTATCGGATCCGTTGCCATTATGTCCGAGGCGATTCATTCAGGAGTGGACCTTCTGGCGTCTCTTATCGCCACCTTTTCCGTTAGGACATCCGGTCTTCCTGCCGACGGGAGACACCCTTTCGGCCATGGTAAAGTTGAAAACATTTCCGGAACCATCGAAGCCGTCCTGATATTCATGGCGGCGGTCTGGATCATCTATGAATCCGTCATAAAACTTCTACGCCCAAAACCGATTGAGGCTGTCGGTTGGGGCATCGCTATTATGTTCGTTTCAACCCTTGTTAACATCGTTGTTTCAGAAAAGCTCTTCAAGGTTGCAAAAGAAACGGACTCCATAGCCCTGGAGGCGGATGCCTGGCATCTGAGAACAGATGTTTATACGTCTGCCGGGGTGATGATCGGCCTCACCCTCATTTTTATCGGTCACCGGATTCTTCCCGATCCGGACATACACTGGTTGGACCCGGTTGCGGCCATCGGGGTTGCGTTACTGATTTTCAGAGCTGCCTATAAACTGACCATTGAGTCGGCCCGTGATCTCATGGATGTAACCCTTCCCGCAAACGAGGAGGCCCAGATTCGCCATTTGATTAAGGCACGCCAGCCTGCTATTCACGGCTTTCACCGATTACGGACACGAAAGGCGGGAAATTTCCGCTTCATTGATTTTCACATCAAAGTAGACCCCAATATGTCCGTCGATGATTCCCACAGCATCTCCGATGATCTGTCAAAAAGTATTGAAGGGCAATTTCCCAATGCAAGTATCACGGTGCATATCGAACCCTGCAATGGCAAATGTGGGGGTGACTGTCTGGTCGGATGCCTACTGACGGAAAAAGAACGAAAGAACGTGATGGATAAGTAAGAATCGGACACATCATTTAAATCCATTATACGGAGGAATAGGATTCGTGAATTTTGATGAATTAAGAATAGAGGATTTAAACCCGCAGGATTTCATAGAACAGCAAATCAAGGAAATTTCCGAAACGGTTGGTGACGACCTGGCCGTAAATGCCCTGTCAGGCGGCGTCGACTCATCCGTGGTAACAATGCTGGGCTATAGGGCTTTGGGAAGCCGTCTAAGAACCTATTTCATTGATAACGGCATTATGAGACATGAGGAACCACCTCAGATCGCTTCTTCTTTTAAAGCACTCCATGTTCCTGTGGAAATTGTGGATGCCCAGAAACATTTTTTCCACGCGCTGAGAGGGTTAACAGACCCGGAAGAAAAAAGAGAAGCCATTACAAGAACCTTTTATAAGGATGTATTCAGTCAACTTGTTCAGGAATCCGGCGCCAGATACCTCCTTCAGGGATCAATTTATACAGATGCAGAAGAAACCGTTGCGGGAATAAAAAGACAGCACAATGTCTTGGTTCAACTCGGTATCGATACGGAGAAGAGATTTGGCTACAAGGTTATTGAACCTTTGATAACATTGAGAAAACCTGCCGTAAGAGCTATCGCAAAAGC
>JAPLJQ010000486.1 GCA_026388495.1 Deltaproteobacteria bacterium
GAATGACAGAGTAACCATTTTTATGCTAATGACCTTATGAAAAGCTTTTTATTTCCTGATCCCTATTCCCTATTTTGTGAAAAAAACCGTATCTGCGCCCGGTTTCTCCACAACTTTTGCAGTCACGGCAAGAGGCTGGGGCAGTTGTTTTATCATGTTTGCCGCCGCTTCCTGGCCGTCAACGCCGTCCTTCACAAAAACGGCAAATACCAGTCCCTCACGGCCGTTCCAGTAGGTCAGAAATTTCAGTGAGGGCAAAGCGGATTCATAACTTCTGTATAATTCATAGGTCTCTTCAATGTTTCCGCCACCCGCGACCTGCAGCCAAAATTTCCCGGAAGGCAGCGGATTGGAAGACGACGGAATGGCCGGAAGTTTAATCATTTCTCCAGCCTTAATCCGGTTAAGATTCTTTATGTGTGGATTTGCAAGGGCGACGGCCTTAAACTGGCCCCTGTCAAAATCACCATAAAAGTCTTTGAGCATCCGCCACATGGTTCTTCCATTTTTTAGTCTCAGATTTCCCAGAAACTCCGGCATGATTTTTTTTACCGGCGGTGTCACCGGGCTTGATTTTGCCACGGCCTCCGTCACAGACGCTTTGCCGGTTTGACTGACCGCATCAGGGAGGCGCTGAACAGGTGATATATTCTTTTCCGGCTTCTGTATTTCCATATCCGGGTTGATACTCCTCGTCAGGTAAGGAAAAAGACCCGTTACAGCAACGGCAGTCATCAGAAGCAAAAAGACCGCTGCGCCTATCCACTTCAATGACCTTCGCTGAACGGAAGCAATCCTGCGATCAGATGAGCGAACCAGAAACCACCCCGCCTTTGAACGGTTCTGAATGATCAACGCGAGCATCGCCTGATGACACAGAGTCACAATCTTCCTCGGATAACCTCCCGTCGCCAGATACAGCGCCAGAAGACCGGGATAGGTGAACAGGTCGGGCGCCTGATCCGCCTCACTGGCCTTCGCGATCCGGAATTTAACCATGGCGCAGGTTTCGCGGATATTAAGGGGTTTTAAAAAATAATAGAGATTGATACGATCGGCAAAATTCGCTTGACGTTTCAGGATCTGTTCAAATTCCGTCTGAGCAAAAATGACGATCTGCAACAATTTGAATTCATTTGTTTCGTAATTCAAAAACTCGCGGAGAATCTCAAGGCAGAAATCCGGCAGTTTCTGCCCCTCATCGATGATCAGGACAACGGTTTTCCCTTCTTCAATGCCCTTTTCAAAGAGATAAGTTTTTATATTTTCCTTAAGCTGCCAGTCACTGTTCCCTGATTGTTTCAGGCCGAAGGTAAGGGCCACCGTGGATAAAAATTCAATGGGAGTCGTAAAGGCAGGATCCAAGAGCAGATGGGTTTCTATCCGATTTCGGTCTTCTTCCGAGGATGAAAATTTCAGGATAAGCTGCCGGCAGAGGGTTGTTTTCCCCGTGCCTACGTCACCGATGACCACGTTCAATCCCCGCCGGAGACGTATGGCAAGCTCCAGTTTCTGCAGACATCCGAGATGCTTCAGAGATTGAAAGAAATATTCAGGCTCAGGAGAGTTGGAAAAAGGCTCTGCTTTAAGGTTTAAAATTTTGAAGTAATCCATAAATCAAAGTTTCCTGGATCCCTGTTCCACAATTCTCTTTTCTGTCATTTCGAGCAAAGCGAGAAATCTTAAGATTCCTCACATTCGTTCGGAATGACATTTTCCCCTATTGTGACATAGGCTCATCCGCGGTAGGGACACTTTAAAGGTTATTTTCATAGTAATTGACAATGGGTGTATGGGTTCCCGTCTGAACCTGCTCTCGAATGTCCTTCTCGTGGGCGGGAATGACCCTATATAAAACTATTTCACGTTCTTTTTTGTCTCCGGCACGGGCTTGTTCTCAGCCTGCTTTTCGGGTACCGCGGGAACCGCAGCTACCGTCTGAACAGGCAGGATGTTGGGGGTAATGAAAATCAGCACTTCTTCCATGTTCTCACTCTTCCCGACACTCTTGAAAAGCCATCCCAATCCGGGAATATCCTTTAACCAGGGAAGGCCTGTTTCAGCATCCTGCCGTTTCTGCTTGGATAATCCGGAAATCACGATTGTCTCCCCATCCTTTACTATCAGATTCGTGCTCGTTTTCTTCTTTATAATGTATGGATTCCCCTGTACATTACGAGCACTATCCACTTCATCCTTCTTTACCTCTACTTTCATCTTGAGATTCTTGCCGTCAATGACATGCGGCGTAATTTCCAGACGAAGGACTACATCCTCGAATTTTACAGATTTTGTTATAGCTCCGGTGCTACTTGTCTCTTCCGTAACATAGGGGACCCTGTCCCCGTTTTCCGTATATGCCGTTTGATTATCGAGGGTCGTAATAGAAGGGCTGGATAAAATATTCAATTTCCCCTCAGTCTGGAGAGCATTCAACTGCATCTCCAGGATATTGCCTCCGATGGTCCCGAACATGAGACCCAACGCACCGGCGCCGGTGAGGTTTGATACCTGTGATGGAGCACCAAATGCAACCCCCTGGCCGCTCAGTCCGGGTGAGGCATATGAAGGTGTGTACTTGCCGCCAATCGGATCTATGGGCACGCTGCCAGTCGTTGTTATCCCCCCCGGCGTAATCCACAGGTTGGAATTATCGACACCGGTCCTGGCCATGCCGCCCCATCGTACCCCAAGCTCCCGGGCCGTGCTCTTCGTCGCTTCCACGATATTCGCCTTAATCAAGACCTGGGGGGTGGGCTTGTCAATCTGTTCGATGATCGGGGCCATTCTTATCAAATCATCCTGGATAGCCTGAATGATCAAACTGTTGCTGTGGTCGTCCACGCGAACAGACCCGCGTGGCTTGCCGTCTTTATCCTTGGTCAGAAATTCCTGAATGTTGTCCTTAAGCCCCTTGGCATCCGCATAATTGATACTGATGACTTTCGTCTGCAGGGGCGTCACCTGCCTGACACCATACTCCTGGGTTTTTCTCTTCAGATCCCGCTCCACATCCTCCAGGGTCATGACCCGGATAATCTCTCCTTCCCATTCGTATTCCAACCCCTGATTGTTGAGTATTGTCCTGAAGGCCTGATCCCAGGGAACTCCTTTAAAATCAATGGTAATATCCCCTTTGATATCGTTTTTAATCAGTATGTTCTGTCCTTCAATTCGAGCCAGCGACCGGAGAACCGCCTTCACATCGGCCTGGCGCATTTTTAGACTGATTTTCCTCTTTGGAAGCTGCTTTGCCTGAACCAGACCTCTTTCTGCCGCCAGGGCCGATGGTACGGCTTTCGGTGTCTCTCCCTTAAGTCCCATGACATTTTCTCTGGGCGCCGGCGAATGACCCAACGATGTTTTGCCCATTGTTTCCCATTTCTCGAAGAAGGGGTCCTTTTTTGTTGTAATATCGGTAGCGCATCCCGCCATGATGACCGCCATTGCCAAAACGGGCGCCAGCCGCCAGATTTGCCATCCATAAGACCTATTCATCAAGGTTCATCCCCCCATTCTCACGAATTTCATTCCTGCAACAACACATCGAATTTAGATCCACTCTTGATATTTTCAATGACAACCCTATTCTGGTTAATTTTCTTTAAAATATATCCCTCTGTTTCCAGTGGGTCTCCCGCCTCATATTCCACGCCGTTTATGATAGCCACATTCTTATCTTTAACATTCAAATAGCCGGAATAAACAAAAGTCACTTGCTGAGCACCGCCGCTTGCCTTTGCCGGTTCTTTAACCATTGCCCATTCCCTGTAGGCTTTCCTGCCGAAGAACGGGTCGCGCTGCCACTGGGCTTCAGCCCGGCTGATGATGTTTGTATCAAGCGGCGAGATCTGATCCCTCATGACATTTGCTGAAAGATCGGTAATAAAGGTTCCCATTTCTACCGCCCGTTTCCCCACATCTGCCACATTTGATTTGGTCCGGGATGCGATGAAAAAATCATATCCGCCGTATAAAACAGCAACAACCATGATGGAAAGAATGATGATCTGTTGTTTCGTCAACTTAGGCATTTCTACCTCTGCTCCCTGATCCCCGTTATGTCAGCGCCAGCCATATTTTCATTTTAAATTCCATGACATCGGCGTTTTCCTGAATCTGTATCTCTTCGATCCTCTCTAAATAGGTTACATCGCCGAGACCTGCTAAAAATCTGCGGAAATTAAAAAAATCGCCCCTGAGCCCGACATTCACTAAAATAAACCTGGAATCCGGCCCCAGGGAACTCATATCGGGAGATAGATACAGGGTATCCATATTGACTTTCTTTGCAATGTCTCTGAAACTTCCGAGTATGACTTCCGTCTGATCTCTTGAAAGCCTGCTTTTCGCGGGAAAGGGCAATGCCTTGACGCCCTTATGCCCCTTGCTTTTCAACGATTGATAAATGGATTGCAAACCTTTCTGTTCTTCCACTTCAAGCTGCATCTTTTTAATTCTTTCGTCCAGATTTGATAGAGACACGTGTTTGGGTATAATGCCGGCCAAAACTAAAAGAAGCAGGATTGCGAGGAGCACAAACATATGTGCCGGGATATTTTTAGGAATGAATGTGCTGAATGATAATTTCATAAGGGTTTTCAGCCTATCTTTGCATCAAGAATGAAATGAAGAACATCATTCTTTTTAAATGGTTCAATGCTATTCTTCTGAACCTTGATCATCTGGAATATAGGGGATGATTCCAGTTTAACGATATATCCCGCCAGCATGGAATCAAGCATCTTACGATCTCCAAAGATAACACCTTCTATGACCACATTTCTTAGATTTTCTTTTGCCGGTTCCTTGCTCGTATCTTTTGCCGGTTCCGTACCGGAGGTTTTGGGTGTTTCTCCGCTTCTGCCGGTTGCAACCGATCCAAGTTGGGCCTTCACACTGATCAGGCGAATATTCGCAGGCGTCAGTGCGGATAGCTCACTGATGACCGCCATGCCAACATATTTCTCACTATACGCCTTCATCATCTGCTGTTGATTTTTGGCGCCGGCAGCCATCTGAGAAACCAGGTTCCTGTCAACAGGAGGATGATACTGCGATATTTGCGATTCGAGTCTCCCTATGGCAGCCTCTTTCCTGAAACCAGCCTGAACCTGATAGATAAAATAAAGTGACACAACAAGTATGGAGGCGATCACCGCCATTGAAGCAATACGATTTATCTGAGCGTTGCGAAGCGCCTTATCCTTGTCCTTGAATCTGAATAACAGGTTGGGTGTGTAGTCATTATCGGAAAAAGCAAGACCCAAGGCAGGAATAGATGCAACCCGTTCCGAAACGGATGCCTCCTGAAAATCTTTGTTTGAACCATGAAGTTTAAGGCTGAGGGGGTCCAGAACATCACTTTGAATACCCAGTTGTTCACCCACATATTCTACAAAGGGCGTGTAAATATTCATAGCCGTGGATACGTATATTTTATCCACCTTTTCATTCTTCAAATTCACGACATAATGTTCAATCGTTCTCTCAACCTGTCTGACAAGACGTTCGATGGCCGGTAATATAATCTCTAACTTTTCTTCCTCCGCAAGATCATAGCCTACATCTTCCCCGGTCAAAGGCGTTGAATCAGGGCTGAGGCTGAAGAGCACCTTCCTTGTCTCTGCCGGACTGATCAGAGGAGTGACTTCTTTAACGTCGGCTTTCTCCCGCCTCAAAACCATGAGCCTCTCTGTCAATAGCTCAACCATGCTGTTGACCCCGGCCTCGATACCCCGGGTCATGATCAGCTTTCCCTGATCATAAATATCTATGCGGGAGAAATCATTACCGATAAAGAGACTGGCAATGGTCCTGTCGGTTGTGGAAATCCAACCGGTACGAAAAATATTCTGGATGGAAAACGGTGTGATGGATATCCCCGTTAAGGGAAAACCAATTTGAGAAAACAGCTTTTTAAGCTCTTCGACTTCTTCGCTGGGCGCAGTATAGACCATAATCAGCCATTTTTTTACACCCTGTTCGGTAATCTCCTTCTGAACTTCGAAGTCAAATATCGTGTCTTTCTCATCAAAGGGAGTTTCTTTCTTGATGGTCCAGTAAACGGCATTCTCAATCTGTTTCTTCGCTACTTTCGGGATGCGGATATGTCGTACATTAACCTTTGCGGCAGACATAATCGCCCATAAATTGAGATTTTTGCAGTCCGCACAGAAAGAAACCATTTGAGATTTTAAAAAATTAACAAATTCAGATGATTTTCTTGAGGATATGTGGGTATAGGGCACGCTTTTGAAGTCAAGCAGTTCCCACTGGTTATCGGCCCTTTTGACGGTCTTGACCAACCGGAGACACTCGTGACCAATATCAACCCCTATGGTCACCCCCTGTTTTTGAGATAGTATTTTTAACCTGGGAAATCGAAATTTCTTTACGGGAGGTTTGAGACCGGCAGGCTTTAAAGACTGAACGGGAGGCTCGTCCTTTTTATGACGGATGAAATCAAGCAATTTTTCCGTTGATGAAATTTCTTTTAATCTGGTCAACGCATGGCTCCTCTTGCGTAATTTCGATCTTCAGGCAGATCTGATCAATTCATAAAATCAGGTTATTGTTCTCTACCGCTGCTTCTCGATCTTGCTGTTTCGGTAATTTTCCAGATGAGCCTTTGCCGAATCCATATATTCTACAGGGAAATGCCTTAAAATTCTCACGCCATACATGATCTCCGGAGGTTTGGGGATAATGCCCTTAAAAATGTAATCCCTGATTGTCTTAGCCGACACACCTAACCTTTCGGCTGCATCAGCAATCGTATAATATGTTTTCCCCTTCACGATAATCATATAAACCCCCTCAGGTTGAAGTTTCAATGAGTTTCCAGTCGTTCCTCAGGTGCGTACATATCATACCTTTCGCACCTGATCAATGTTTTTTTGCACAATGCCGTCCGGAGATTTTTGCATAACGCCTCTATTCGTATGATCTGCAAAGAGGTTTTGCCAAATTGCAAAGAGGTTTTGCCAAAAATCAGACCGGAAAATAAACAAAATCGGCGACAACCCCACGTTTATTAAACAGCC
>JAPLJQ010000147.1 GCA_026388495.1 Deltaproteobacteria bacterium
CCGGCAATTACACATTTTAAATGTCATGCCGGACTTGGAGACTGTGTCACAATAGGGGAAAATGTCATTCCGAACGAACGGGAGGAATCTTAAGATATTAATATTATTAGCCATTAAGATTTCTCGTTTCACTCGAAATGACAAAAAAGTGAATTATGACACAGTCTCTTGATCCGGCATCCAGTCCAATTCTGGATTCCCGCTTTCGCGGGAATGACGGCTTCGACATATCGGGAATGACGGCTTTGACATATATTGTTGCCGAAGTAATAATGATTGTAAATACATTGTTCGAGTCACATCTTGTGACATGTATATTTTCCTTTCCGGGCCGTGCCGCCCTGTAATCGGAAAGATTTAGCCGCAGGCAAAACAGTGCACAGGAAAGGATGAGGGAACGTTAAATGGCAAAAATTCTTGTGATCGATCATGACCCTGCTATCCTTAAGGATATTGAGGTCAATCTGAAAGATAAAGGGTATGACGTGTTCACAGCCGTAAACGGCACGGATGGATTGAACCGGTTTATCGAAGCCGCGCCGGATATCGTTATTCTGGAGATAAATCTGCCGGATATTCATGGCTTTACGCTTCTTGAAGATTTGAGGGATGAAGATGAGAATGTTAAGGTCATCATGATGACCGCAGACCATGACATGGATACAACCATCCATGCCATGAAGGCGGGTGCATTCGATTATTTCCGCAAACCCGTTCATGGGGATGAACTGGTTGTGGCGATTCAGAAAGCCCTGAAAGCCAGGGACATGGAAAAAAGAATTGATGCTCTTCTCATGAAATCCCCCCGTCTTTTCAAGGCAGGAGATATTATCGGTACAAGCAGGGAAATGAACGAGATCTTCAAGACCATCGGCACCGTATCGCAGAGTAAAACAACGGTGTTAATCCAGGGTGAGAGCGGTACGGGCAAGGAATTGATTGCGAAAGTGATTCACCGAATGACGTCGCCCGGTGAGCCTTATATCGGGGTGAATTGCTCCGCTATCGTGGAAACATTGCTTGAATCGGAACTTTTCGGCCATGAGAAGGGTTCTTTTACGGGAGCCGTTTCACGGAAATTAGGGAAATTCGAACTTGCCCGGAGCGGCACGGTATTCCTTGACGAGATCAGCGAAATGTCCCTGAATCTCCAGGCCAAACTCCTGAGAGTCCTGCAGGAAATGGAATTTGAAAGGGTAGGCGGCAAGGACAGGGTAAAAGTGAACGCAAGAATCATTACAGCAACAAATAAAGAGCTTAAAAGCCTCGTCGAAGAAGGGACATTCCGGGATGATCTTTTTTACCGGCTGAATGTGGTTTCCATTCATATTCCTCCGTTACGGCAAAGGAAAGAAGATATAACCCCCCTGATTGATTATCTCTTGGCGAAGATCAATCTGGATTTGAATAAACAGATCATCGGTGTGTCCGATGATGTGATGGACATTTTCCTCAGGTACGACTGGCCCGGAAACGTCCGGGAACTGGAGAATCTGCTCCTGAGCGCCGCCGTAGGCGCCAAAGGGCAGATCCTGGTAAAGGACGATTTTCAGGAGTTTCTCGGAGGGTTTCAGAAGCAGCTGATTGCGGAAAGAAATCAAGAGGATATTTCTGAAACCGGGATACGGTTGACCCTTGATGAGGTTGAGGGAAGATACATCAGAAAAGTGATCAAGGAAAGCGGCCCCAGAACCAAAGGGGAAATCTGCGAGATACTGGGTATTTCCCGTCCTACTTTTGAGAGGAAACTGGAGAAATACGGAATTACTTTTGAACGAGAGTAACGGAGGGAATGATGAAAATCGCATCGGCAGAATTTGTTGTATCTGCTACCGAGCCATCCGGGTATCCCGAAGAAGGCCTTCCCGAGATTGCCTTCGTCGGCCGGTCCAATGTGGGGAAGTCGTCCCTGATCAACACCCTCGTTCAAAGAAAGGGCCTTGCCCGGACAAGCAGCACCCCCGGATGTACACAGCTTATTAATTTCTTCAGGATAAACAATCAGATATCTTTTGTCGATCTGCCCGGCTACGGTTTTGCGAGAGTACCTTTGGCAATCAAAAAAACCTGGGGTCCTATGGTGGAAACATACCTCAGGGAAAGAATAGACTTGCGGCTCGTTGTTTTCATCCTTGACATCAGAAGAGAACCCAGGGCGGAGGATGTTGATCTGATGAACTGGTTCAGGTTCTACAATATTTCCCATATTTTCGCTCTCACGAAGATCGACAAGCTATCCAGATCCCAGGTAAAGATTCGGGAAAACGCCATAAAAAAACTCCTGGGGATAAATGCTCCACCCGATATCGTTCTTTTTTCTGCAAAGACGAGAGAGGGAAAAGACAATATCTGGAAAGTGATCAAAGAGATCTTGACTTGACACGCAATATTCAATCAATATACCCAGCGGGGCGCCACGAAGGCATGAAAGTCAACAGGGTCATCCCCGCGGAGAGACCGTGTCACAATAAGGAAAAATGTCATTCCGAACGAATGTGAGGAATCTTAAGATTTTAATATTATTAATCATTTAGATTTCTCGCTTTGCTCGAAATAACAAAAAGAGAATTATAACACTGTCTCGGAC
>JAPLJQ010000514.1 GCA_026388495.1 Deltaproteobacteria bacterium
GGAGAATCAAATGACAAAAAAACATGTTAAACCCCTTGCTGAAAAAGCGTCCAGTTCTAAAAAGGTCAAGGAAGAAGACTGTTCATCTGTTGTAAAATTTCCACCGGGTTGTGATACTTCCAATATAGTTATTGATCCATGCAAAATCCAATGTACTGCAAGTTGTACAGAAGGTTGTAAAGTAGTTACAATAAAGCCCACTCCCCCACCACCAAAACCTCGTTAATATTTCAGGTGATGGAAATTCGATGATTCTAAACAAATTTGTTTTTTTTTCGGTTAAAAAAAGATATTTCGTATATCATATTGACACAACGGTTTGTGCTGAACTCGATAATATTGCTTTGACAATTCTTCCGGAACTGGTAAATGGAGGCCCCAGAGAATTGGATGATAAATATGGACACATGTATCCAAAATCCCAGATTCGCAGGTGTATTAAAGAGTGCAACGAACTATTAGAAATCTGTAAATTCAACAAACAACCGGTCAAATACAAGCATTGCATCCAGCATTTTTTGGCTTCAGTTTGTCTCCATATTACGCACGATTGTAATTTGCGTTGCGAGTATTGTTATGCAGATGCGGGATCTTACGGTGGTGAGCGCTCTTTGATGGGAAAAGAAGTAATGACGAAGGCTATAGATTTTGCATTCACTCATTCAGGAAAATTTAAGGAAATCAATATTGGTTTTTTTGGTGGGGAACCGTTACTCAACTTCAAACGTATATATGAAGCTGTTCAGTATGCAAAAGAACAGGCTAAAAGAATTAATAAAAGAGTAACTTTTTCCATGACTTCAAATGCGGTTTTATTAAATCCAAAAATTATGGATTTTCTTAATCAGGAAGGTTTTTCATTGATTTTTTCAATTGATGGTCCAAAAAAAATTCATGATAAAATGCGGAAAACAAAAAATGGAGGATTCACTCACTCAATTGTTCTCCGGAATTTGAAAAAATTTAGGAAAAAATATTCTGATAACTTTACTGTCAGAGGAACATTCACAAGAACTACATCTAATTTCTCCCAACAGGTCCTTTTTTTAAATGATCAAGGATTCAAACATGTTTCTGTCGAACCAGCTCAGCTTGATGAAAAACATCCGCATGCAATATCACACAACGGTGCAATATCCAGGATACTATATGAATATGATCAGCTAGCAGAAATTTACCTTGAAAGGTTTAACCAGAACAATCCGCTCCATTTTTTTCATTTTGACCAAAATTTAAGAAATCTTCTTCACCCCGTACCGAAATATACGGAATGCGGAGCTGGTGGAGGTTTTGTATCCGTTATTCCAGATGGAAGAATTTTTCCCTGTTTTGAAACTGTTCCGGAAGAAAAAAATTGTATAGGTCATGTAGACTCTGGCTTTGATAAACAGAAAAGAAGACAATTTCAACGTATGTATGTTGATGTAAAAAGGGAGTGCAGGAAATGCTGGATACGATATCACTGTGGTGGAGGGTGTCATGCTTTCAATATCAGATATAACAATAACATTACAATCCCTTACAAGCCGCAATGTGTGTTCATTAAGTACCGGTTTAAGTTAGCTGCATGGATATTGTCTGAAATTGCTGCACAAGGCGACAAATCAATAAAAAAGCTAAAGACGCATTTGGAGATCACGTAAAACAAGAGAATTGCCGGAGTATAATTTTTCTTATCTTTGACAGAAGAACAAACAGAGAAGGGGAGACAATCTCCATGGCAGATCACGAGTGAATATGCTGGAGGACGAGATAAAGGTGGCGGGGGCAACGGATCCGGTCCCTGCTGTTCCGGCCCAGCATCATCCCATGTCATCGATAAAGGCGTGGCAGTCCGGGCACCACCACCCGACCGGGACAGTATGCTGTTTCCGTTTCGTATCATACACCCTGATGTATGTCCTGAACATGTGCTGCCTTTTTGCACTGCCGGTATTCCCGGCAGGCTGCCAACCGTTCGGGCAGGGAGAGCTTTTACACATACGATCAATTCCCGCTGGTACCGGCACGATAAACCTTTGGGCCGGCCCGGTCCTGCAGGGGGACTGGCATTATCCGCGTCGTTCTGGTTCTGAATCTATCGTTTCCATCCGCCGGATGGTATCGATATCACGTTCGAGAATCCAGTCAAGGTCAACGGGTGTATAATTGATGAGTTCACAGGCAACATTGATCGTTTTCCATCTCCCGTCAATAAACGGATAGTCCGGCATCATCCAGTGATGGTGGCCGTGGATGACCCACCCTTCCCGGTTCCCGGGGGCATGGTCAGGGTTATGGATAATATAAAACATCTGCCCGCGGTATTCAAGGACCATATAATCAGCGCCAGCTTCAGGCCCGCCACAGTCATGGTTTCCCCGGATAAGAATCTTATTCCCGTGGAGCTCCCTGAGTAATTTCTGCCGTCTTTTTGGGTCCCAGGTAAAGTCCCCGGCAGATATCACGGTATCACTGGGCCCGATCGTCCGGTTCCAGTTCTCTTTCATGACCCGGTCCATCTCTCGGACGGTCTTAAACGGCCGTTTAAAAACCCTGATCACTTCTTTTGCGCCGAAGTGACTGTCAGCAATACAAAAGATCTTTCCCATGTTCACTCAGCCCTAATCCTGCAACCGGGCAAAAAAATGCCTGGAATCCTCGCGGGCTCCTGCCGTTATGGCACGCATTTACCCGATCGCTTTGAGTATTTCATCTGTCTTCCGTACCCTGCCCATCCTCCTGAATATGAAGCTGACCGCTGCGTTGTGCTGCTCTGCTGACATCGAGGACATCGCATCCTCGATAAAGACCTGCTGGAAGCCGTACTCGTAGGCGAACCGTGCCGTGCTCTCGACGCCGAGGTCAGTGGATATCCCGCAGAGGACGATCGTGTCCATCCGCCGCCTCCTCAGCTGGAGTTCGAGATCGGTGCCGTAGAACGCTCCCCACTGCTTCTTTGCAACCACGACGTCTGATGGGACAGGGGCGATCTCCGGGACAAACTCAGACCAGTCAGGGGGCAGGGACACGGGACGGGAGAATGACAGGTCGCTCTCAACTTTCAGCATCGTCTCCTGTGTTGCAGCGACATGCACGAGGAATACCGGCATCCCGTTCTTCCTGAACGCCTGTACGAGTTTCGCCGCATTCCTGATGACGTCCTGTGCGGGATACGGCTTTGTGGGCTGTGCCGCTATTCCCTTCTGCAGGTCAATGACGACGATGGCTGTTGTTGTTTTATTTATCTGTAATTCCGGCATTGTGTCACCATGGGAGCATAGGGTACCGGGCCCTATTTATTACCTGTGGTGAAGGATGTGCATCAGTTGCGGGTGAATAGTTACCTTTTTCTTAAAGTCCGGTGTTTTCCTTAATGGTCAAATGATCCCTGCCAGTGCTGAAGATATCGTTCCATCCCCGCATCCTGCCAAGCCCAGAGCGAGGGGGCGGCTGTGTGCGGATCGTTCCACGGCATCAGGTCTTTGCGTTTGAGGGTGTGCCGTTCGTTTTGGTTGCTGGTGTGCGGGTCTGTGGGTTTCGCGGGGAGATGTGAGGGGGGGATTTGGGATGTTACGCTCAACGGGGCTTCGCCCCTCGCCGCGTGGGCTTCCCTTGAATGCGCTCCAGAATTTTGTGAAACCCTTTGAATTATTTCTGGTCTCGTAGAGATTCGCCTTTTTTAGTGAGCCGATATTTTTGTTTGCCGCTGCTCGGTTTTTCAGGAATTGTAAGTGAGATCAGGTTTTGTTCGATTGCAGGTTTTAGGTATGCGAGTCTGAAATGCTCGTCGTCTTTAAGGCCGAGAATATCCTGGAGTTCTCTTCGTGACATGTCCCCAGTAAAGACGGTGAGCATCCGTTTAATCTCACGAGAGACTTTTTGGGAATCTTCCTTGGTAGCTTCCTGTGCTCCGGGGTGAGCAAAGAACGTCAGCCGAACGCCCTGATCGCTCTCAGACCACTTGGGAAGTGGCAGGCCATGGTCGGTGCATGCTTTCTGAATCAGGACACTGCCTCGACCCACTTTTTCCATTTTTCCCCTCAGGTAGAGCACATGCGCGATATCCGGATTGCGTAATACGGACACCTGTCCTTTCGAGATCGAATCCAGAGTTACCCCATCAGGAAATTTGCCGGTATTCTCTATCTCCAAACGATCCGGATAGATATTGACGAAGACTCCTCCGGAAAAATTGCTGTAATCCCGGTGAGCAAAAGCGTTGACCAATCCCTCCTGTATCGCATCAGGGGGATATTGTGGGATATTTGGTTGTGTGAGACTGTTTGCACTAAAATCAGATGATGACCGGGTATTCATCTGGATAAACCCGTATATCATTTCCAATAATGGTACGAGCGGCCCTTCGTAAGATTTCCAATCCTCATATTTACCGGTCTTATCCGTTTGAAAATTCGTAGCCCGGACCCGGATTTGCGGGTTTCGCAACGCGGGATTCGTAGTAAAGAGAACATCGCCGCCATTCGTGAGCCGGCCATATTTAAAAACAGATAATTTTTCAAGAAATGAGTTAATGGGCAATTGGTCATTAATTTGGTGGCGTCCGGTTTTAGCTATAGACTTTATTGCAGCATTAATTTCTCCTTCGTCAAGATCTTTGTTGGGATCTGCTAAAGAAAATCTTCGTTCCCAGCGTTCAGGCTCCACTTGTCTCCGAAGAATAAGGTCTCGGATCGTTTCGACGTCGGCCTTCACGGTTTCCGCACCTGTCCTTTTATAGATAACATTCTGAAATGCGTAGGGGGGATCTCGCCCTGCCGGCACTTCAAGTACAATCAGATCTTTGTCCAAGACTTTCTGAATATGGATTTCCACAAGTGTTCCCGGGGATAGATCTTTCTCTAGTGTTTGTTCAAGGGTTTTTACCAATGCATCGGTATCATCGATTCCTGTAATCTTCCCGGCATCATCAACTCCGCAGACAATGAAACCGCCAGCAGTAGTATTCAGGAGACCACTGACCACCGGACCGATAACATCTGCATTTGGGCAATGTGATTTGAATTCTATATTCGGCCCCTCTCCTAAACGGAGAATCTCCTTAATCTCATCAATTGTCATGACCGCTCCTCGTTGTTCTTAATTTTGCTGGAAACACCCTTACGGTCTTGGAAATGTTCCTGAATAAATGCCTCAGCTTCCTGATAACGAGAAAATTGTGCTGTGGCGAAAAGCATTGCATCAGGAATGGAGGAAAATTTCTGTACCCAGTTGCCCTTTCTGTCCTTATACGGCAGATGAGAAATGGTCGCTTCTTCGAATATGTCGATAGTGCGAAGATCAAGGAACGGCTCTTCCAACGCGGGAAGTTTATTCCGGCCATCCTTTCCTTTGAAACCAAGGCTATTCAGAAATGTGTGGGCGAAAAAAACATGATCGTGCGCAAGAATCCAGCGGGGTTTTTTCAATTCAATGGCTCTTTTAAATTCATGATGAGTAATCGATAAGCCATCTTCACAAATTCCACTGCCATACTGGGGAGTGATAATTCCCAAAAACAGGTCGCACTTCTCCGTAGCTACTAGGCAGTTTTCGAGATTCGAAAGGTCTGAAGACAACGGAGGGGTTCCCTTATGTGACATCCAGACTTCATATCCGAGCTGGGTCAGGAGACCGTAAATCCGGTCTAGCAACTCATCGTAATGATAAACTGTTGAAGCGACTAAGACGATGAGTTTCTTATCAGAAGTCATTTTCTCAGTAACACTACTCCTACTTGTTAGTTTGCGATACGGAGAACTTAAATGCTATTGAAATTTCCAAGGTACCTCCTGGGTACTTCCTGGGTACTTCCTGGGTACCTCCTGGGTACTTCCTGGGTACCTCCTGGGTACCTCCTAGGTACCTACTGGGTACCTACTGGGTACCTCCTGGGTACATCCTGGGTACTTCCCGGGTACCTCGTTTCTAGCATAGTAGCAATTGATGCTGCTCTTTTTATTTCAAAACATATTCCATATCGGTCACAATTAAAAAACAGATTCAGTTAATATTCCGGAGAGCCGTACATTTTCTAATCCTAGGAATATCATGCCGAAATTTTTTACCGTAGATCTTTTTGCTGGGTGCGGAGGGCTCAGCGAGGGATTTCATCAGGCTGGCTTTGATTCGATCGCTCAGATAGAGATGCATGGTCCAGCATGTGAAACCCTGAGAACCCGTCAGGTTTTTTATGAGCTGGTTAAACGGCGAAGACGCGATTTATACGAAGAATATGTCCGCGGTGCGATTACTCGGGAGAACATTTTCTTAAAATTTGAAGATATCCGTGAAGCTGTATTTCACCGGGTTATTCAGGAAACACTTAGTGAAGATTCGATACAATCGGTAATTGGAAAAATCCGGGATAGCATGAACTTTCATAAAGCGAAAAAAATTGACGTTTTTCTTGGCGGACCACCGTGCCAGCCGTATTCAATAATTAACCGTGCAAGGATTCTGAAAAATGGAGACTCTCTTGGCAGGAATTATTTATATGAGCATTATCTTAGGCTGATGCGTGAATTCCAACCGGATGTTTTTATTTATGAGAATGTTCCCGGGCTTTTCTCGGTAAGAGATAAGGGTCAGAAAATTTTTGAAAAATTGCTGGATGATTTCAGGGATCTGAATCCTGCATACGAAATTATTCCACCGCTGCATCTTGTGTCGAAAGATCCTCATAGTTATATCCTGAACAGTGCAGATTTTGGTGTACCTCAGACACGGAAAAGGCTGATTCTCATCGGGTACCGTCAAGATCTGGAACAGAAGAATGAAAAAATCAGAGGGGTTTTTGAAAAACTCATACAAGCCAGAAAAAATCCTGATGAGTATCTGACCGTTAAGGATGCCATAAGCGATCTCCCCCATGTGAAACCCGGTAAAGGGGATGACAGGTTTTTCGGGCAGTATCCGGAGAGATCAAAGATTACAAATTATCAGAAAAAATTGAGAGTGTCTTCTCTTGGCATCCTTAATCACCGGGCGAGAACCCATATGCCCAGTGATCTAGACAGATACAGATTTTTTATTCAGTACTGGAGAGATAATAAAAAACCCGCAACCTTGCGGGATCTTATCAGGCAGCGGCCGGCAATTTCCCCCGACCATGAAAATCTCGATGAATATATAGACCGGTTCAAGGTGCAGTGGTGGAAAAAACCGGCCTCGACAATTACCGCTCATATTTCAAAAGATGGCCATTACTTCATCCATCCGGATATCAGACAATGCAGATCCTTCACGGTACGGGAGGCTGCCCGCTGCCAGTCATTCCCGGATAATTTCTTCTTCGAGGGTCCGAGGACCGATCAGTTCCGGCAGGTCGGTAATGCGGTACCTCCAATGCTTGCCCGTGCAATCGGGATGGCGATTAGAGACGAGCTGAAAAATATACGCTCCTGATTCAGATTTCATGGGATTTTTCGATCATTTTTGATATCACTTTTACAACAGCATCGGGTTTTTTTCGGACATCATGCTCCCAGAAACGAAATACTGTCCATCCATCATCCTTCAATCTTTCATCGACTTTTTTATCCCGATCTACATTGGACTGGATTTTTTTCATCCAGAATTCCTTGCGGGTTTCCGGCTCCTGAAAACAGACCGGGCATTTATGCCAGAAACAACCGTCGATGAAGATTGCGATTTTCTTTTTTGTGAATACAATATCAGGTTTGCCAAGCAGATTAAGATGGATCCGGTAGCCTCTAATCCCCTGCGACCAAAGCAGTTTTCTGAGTTTTACTTCCGGTCCCGTGTTTTTTCCACGGATGCGGGACATGTTATGTTTCCGTTGTTCCGGTGTGAGGACGTCTGTCATATTATCATTAAAGAGAATGAAATAATTCTTGTGACTTATCGGTTATAATCAATCGGTCACATCCATTCAGATTAATATCATACTCTACCCGCACAATTCCAGCAGGAATACCGCCATCGAAATTACCGGCACAAATTTTTGGGAAATCCTTTGTAACCGCAAACAACGTTTCTTCGATAATCCGGAAACGTAACTTCTCATAATCCTCATTGTGATGGGGGAAGTATCCGGCTTGAACAAGTGCAGATTCAAATTTATCGAGTGCCTCGTCATCTTTAACTAAGAGATTGCGGCAGGTTTCGATGATTCTAGGCAGCGTCTGCTCAGCCCCGCCTTCTTCCCGAAGCTGGACTCCAAAAAAGAATAATTTTCCGTTTTCCGGTGGATCCAGTTGATCAATCCCGTTGATATGGAAGATGCGTCCGCGGGAAGATGTTGTTGCTTTCACCTCAACCGAACTTCCCAGCCATTCAAAATCATGCCGACTTCCGAACGGCCCTCTCCATCGCTTGACTGCCTCTCCCGGTCCAACTTCAGGAATCAACCTTTCCGTCAGAAAACGAATCTCGGCAAGAAGCCCGATCACTTCGTTCAGTGAGAGAAGATCCTGTGGGATCTGTCCCCAGAATCTCCGCCATTTTGCCAAGACTGAATGAATAATTTCTGCCGGGGATCTGATCCCCTTCACGAGTTCTGCAATAATTTCACTGCCGATGAGATCGAAACCTGAATACCCGGCAATATCGAGACAGATGAGATCTATATATCGCGAAGAGGGCTGACCATGGACATTCAGTTCACGGGTTACAACCTGAATTCCTCTGCTCTGCCGGTCTTCATATGCAGAATCATCAGATTTGAGCTGCACCAGAATATGCCGCTGGTTTTCTGAATCGAATGCACAAAATACCTGTGAAGACAGTTCCGGCACAGATGGTTTTGCAGTCAGGTTTTCTCCTGTTGGAAGATTTGTCTCCAGAAGTGACCAGAGATCAGGAGATATTTTTACCATGCGGATTATCTCCCTTCGACTGTACCGGAAACGTATTCGATGACCGGCTGCGGATGTTCGGATTTCGGGAAGGAAAATGCCAGCCCGAGAAGATCGCAGGTAGAAGGATCATCCGGATTTTCAAAGAGGGGAATACGGTTTCCATCCGGAGGTGCATCATAGCCTGAATACCGGCTTATCGGGTATAACAACAGCAGACCTTCTTCCTTCGGCCTTTGTGCCCGCGTAGCTTTACGGCTTTTTGTTCCGGCTTTTGTTGCCTCATCCATTCTGCTTCGCTGGTCTTTTGAAAACCCGACTGCTTCATCACGGGGATCACTGAT
>JAPLJQ010000011.1 GCA_026388495.1 Deltaproteobacteria bacterium
AGCCTGCCTGGCATTTTTTCTTTCTTCGATCAGGCGATCAATCTCCCCGACATCCAGACCCCGCTTTCGGGCCTCCCTGTTCCGATCCTGTAAGTAGTAATGATCAGGCTCTTCGAGGAAGAATCCAAGGACGCGCCCGACTTCCAGAATATTCTTTTGAGCAAGCTTCAGAATAAAGCAGGTTTCAGGGTTGACTGCAAAGGTTTTATCTCCAAAATACCCATTCACAAGCCTTACCGCATCGAAGATATGACCGATAGCCCTCGGGGTTGCGAAATCATCGTCCATGGCATCCACGAATTTGTCGGGAAGCTCCATCAGCCTGTCCGCGAGTTCCCTGTCTTTTCCGGAGAGGTCATCGATGGTAATTTCGGAAAAGCTATCACACCCCGTTAAAAAATCATTGATTGCCTTCAGGGCTGTATAAAAACGATCCATGCCTGTCCTCGCTTCAGCGAGGGCGCCGTCCGAAAAATCAACGGGGCTTTTGTAGTGGCTCTGAAGCATGAAAAGCCTCAACGCCTCGGGGTGATAACGGTTTAATATGTCTTTTATGGTAAAAATATTGCCGAGTGATTTCGACATTTTCTCGCTGTTGACCCTGACGAAACCATTGTGAATCCAGTAGTTGGCCAATGGCTTTCCCGTTGCACCCTCTGACTGGGCAATCTCATTTTCATGGTGGGGGAAGATCAGATCCTCGCCGCCCCCATGGATATCAAAGGTATCCCCCAGGTAATGCTGACTCATGACGGAACACTCGATATGCCAGCCGGGCCTGCCCCTGCCCCATGGACTTTCCCACCAGGGCTCCCCTTCCTTGCTGGCCTTCCAGAGGGCAAAATCGAGAGGGTTTTTCTTCTTGTCGCTCACATCCACCCGGGCTCCCGCCATCATGTCTTCCAGACTCCTGCCGGAAAGCTTCCCGTAACCTCTGAAGTTGTTCACTTCATAGTAGACATCGCCACCCACTTCATATGCCAGCCCCTTATCAAAAAGGGTCCGGATCAGCCCGATCATGCCTTCGATACACTCTGTTGCCCGGGGCGCTACCAAGGGTCTGGCCACACCGATGGCATCCATGTCTTCATTATGCTCTCTGATATACCTTTCCGATATTTCAAAGATGGTCTTTCCCTCGGCGTTGGCCTTTACAATGATTTTATCGTCCACATCGGTGAAATTTTTCACATAGGCGACATCGTAACCCCGGTATTGAAAATATCGGGTGATGACGTCAAAGACGATTGCCGAACGGGCATGTCCCACATGACAGACGTCATAGGCTGTGATCCCGCATGTGTAGATGCTGACCTTCCCCTCTTTGACAGGTTTGAACGCATCTTTTTTCTTCGTCAGGGTATTGTAGAATCGCAAGGGCATCGAACCGTCTCTCCCTTTGCATCCGAAGATGCTTTATTGATTACTTGAAAAAGGCGCCCGCGCCTGATTACGGGAACAGGGAAATCATCTCCAGCCCGGCATTCTCCCTGAAGCCACACATGAGATTCATGTTCTGGATGGCCTGGCCGGACGCTCCCTTGATCAGGTTATCAATCGCAGAAATAATGATAACCCTTTTTGTCCTTCTGTCAACGGTCAATCCGATATCACAATAATTGGAGCCTCGGACATCCGATATATTGGGTAACATTCCCACCTTACAGATCCTGACAAACGGCTTGCCTTCATAAAATGACCGGTAAAGATCGTTCAGCTCATCTTCAGAGACGTCCTTCCTGAGTGTCGCGTATATGGTACTCAGGATTCCTCTGCTCACAGGAAGCAGATGGGGCGTAAAGGAAATTCTTATGTCGTGACCAGCAAGAACGCTGAGTTCCTGTTCCATCTCCGGGGTATGCCGGTGCCGGCCAATCTTATAGGCTTTGAATCCCTCATCAACCTCACAGAAGAGCGTTCCAATCTGCGGTTCCCGTCCGGCGCCGCTGACACCCGATTTCGAATCCACAATAATGGATGTATCATCTATCCACTTTTCCCTGACCAAAGGCGCAAGGCCAAGAATCACGCTCGTGGGGTAACAACCCGGATTGGCAATCAATCTTGCCCGGGTAACGGCATCTCCGTATAATTCGGGGATGCCATATACAGCCTCATGGATGAAATCCCGTGCGGTGTGTGTCGTGTACCACTCGTCGTAGGTTCCCGCGTCCCGCAGCCGGAAATCGGCACTGAGATCGATCACCTTTTTCCCAGCTTTCAAAAACTCGCCGGCTACCTGCATGGACACCCCGTGAGGCAAAGCCAGGAAAACCACATCAGACATACTCGCCACGTCACCGGGGGACGCATCCATGAAGGAAAGTTTCGTTAATCCCAGAAACACCGGATAAACATCCGCCAAAGGAACGCCTGCATATCTTCTGGAAGTGAGAGCCACAACCCCGGCTTCAGGATGACGCAAAAGAAGTCTCAGAAGCTCCTGACCGGTATA
>JAPLJQ010000466.1 GCA_026388495.1 Deltaproteobacteria bacterium
CAATATCAGACTCCCGCCAAACGGTTGTCCGTGGTCCCAGCTTGATTGGCTGGGGAAAGCGGCCAGTGCGAACCCCCGCCCACCAGGCAGAGGCTGAGACAGGAACCCTGCCGCGGTCCTGCGGTGTGCCGATAATCTGCTTTAATCTCAAGAAACGCATCATATTGCTCCTCCTTAGTTCTTGTTGAACACTAAAGAGCAAGCGGTGTGCCATAAACAAAAAAACGGTTGCGCCATTGACGTAACCGTTCATTATTACATATATTATGTGCTATCTATGTCTATCTTGTGCTCATGATCCTTTCCTCGGGACTATCTACTAAAATAACGGTATACCGTTAGTAGACACGTTTAACCGTTATTTCAATTCTAACTTCTTAATCGTATCACGTACGGTGGCATAAGGTTTCCCCGCTCTTTTAGCTACCCTCGCAACATTCCCATGTTCTTGGGCGAGAAGATCCTTGTAGTAACGCCGCAACGTATCCCTTTCCGTTTCGCCTTTTCCTGTCCGTTGTGCTTCCGACAATGACCCGCGTTCCGGTTCTGGGATAGGGTCCTCTTGCCTTGCACGACAGGCTTCCAAAAATTCGGTTATTCCCTCTTCCGTTTCTGGCGGATCACCGGGTACCCCGATGTATCGTAGGCAGTCCTTGACTAACCGCAGATGTTTCGCACCGGGATTGTTCATCATCAAGGCGTGACGGGGATAAAACGGAATCTTGTCACCCGTCCGCTCTTCAAGCAAGTTTTTACAATCGGTCTCACTTTTCCAAAAAAGCGAGGTGAAGAACTGAAGCCCTTTATTGATTTTATATTCTATGGGAACGCTGTCTTTGACGGTTGTATTTCTGGAGCGGATGCGGGCTTCTGTGGGAACACTGTTTTTGAGGGGTGTGGTCCTATTGGCAAAGTGAAGCCCAAGGCCGAATTGGTTTAATGATTTTTCCAAAAAATCAACGTCGATCCCGTTCATCTTCAGGCTATTGCGAAACAACCTACAAGGTTCGGGGGAAAGCCCGGTCGTCGTTTTCATCATGGCCTCGATGAATTGCGAATCAAGCGCAGGGGTTGGCCCGATGTCAGATATGGTTGTTACCCACGAAAATTCAAGTGAGAGTGTTTCGATCTCCCGAACATTACCAGGCCAATTATGGCAAAGCAGCGTCATAATCTCCCAGGGTCGCAGCTCCTGGTATGCCAACGGGGAGAAATGGCGGAAGTAGTGCAGAACATCCATACGCCGCCGATAGAGAGGAGGGATCTCAAAATGAAAAAACCGGTGGTAGAAATCCGGGCGAAAGTCTTTCTCGGTCCGGTTCGTGGTTGCCAAAATCTGAATATGACGAGCGGGTTTCGGAACGGCCGCACCAATCTGATAATAAACCCCGTCTTCGATAAAGGTCAGAAGCTTCGCCTGAACAGGCTGCGTCAATTCTCCGATCTCTTCAAGGATGAGGAGGTCAGCGCTTTCTACCAGCCCCTTCCGGTTCTGAATTGCTCCGGTGAACGACCCCTTTAGATGTCCGAATAGCGTGGATTCCACCAGCGTCTCAGGAATCGCAGCCACATTTACCCGCCGGACTTGTTTCCTCGGCTTCCTTTGCAAAAAATGTCTCTCAAAAAGATCGACAAATGCGGATTTTCCAACGCCCGTGTCACCCATGATCATCAGCGGGACACTCCGGCGCTCCCCGGCCATGGTATCAAGAAGCGATAAAAAGTCATGCTTGGTTCTTTCAAGCTGAGGCGGAAAGAGCCATTTGTCAGCCTGCTGTTCTTCCGCGGTTTCCATTTTGCCCTTTTCTTTCATGATCCCACCTCGCCAAGTCGCGTTTCGTATTCCTGTTTTTTCTTCACTTACTTCTTTGCCGCCTCGAATGGGATGACGACAGCCCCGGCCTTAAGTTCATCCAAGTAATCCGCCCAACGCTGCATCGCCTGCCGTCTTCCGGCAAGGTGAATCGTTCTATTGTATGCCGTGCCTAACCGGTCCGGTACTTTGTGTGCCAATTGTGCCTCAATGACATTCGGATTAACCTGCAAAACCTCATCCAGGATAGTCCGGGCCATTGCCCGGAAGCCATGACCGGTCATGGTGTCCTTGTCGTATCCCATACGCCGTAACGCTGCATTTACCGTGTTGTTGCTCATGGGTCTTTTAGATGTTCGCAAAGAGGGGAAAACATACCTGCTTGTACCCGTCAAAGGTTTCAGGTCTGTTAGTATCGCCACTGCCTGTCTGGATAGTGGCACGATGTGCGTTTGTTTCATTTTCATCTTTTCCGCCGGGATATTCCAAACAGATTCGTCAAGATTAATTTCCGACCATTCCGCTTGACGTAGTTCACCGGGACGGCAAAAAAGCATCGGAGCGAGCCTTAGGGCGCACTTGGTTATAAAATCACCCTTGTAGCCGTCTATGGCCCTGAGAAGGGGGGCTACTTCTTTTGGATCAACAATTGCCGGATAATGGCGTTCCTTTGGCTGTGGCAAAGCGCCGCGAAGGTCCGCTGCCGGATCACGCTCCGCCCTTCCCGTGGCGACGGCATACCGGAAAATCTGACCAAGTAGGCCCCGCATCCTGTGCGCCGTTTCCAAGGCCCGGCCTTCAATTCGTCGCAAGACTGCCAGTAATTCAGGTGCTTTCAATTCCTTGATCGGGCGTGCGCCAATCCATGGGAATACGTCTCGCTCCAAAGCACTTAAAAGTTTCTCGGCATATCCTGACGTCCATGTCGGCGTAAACTTCGTATGCCATTCACGGGTTATCACCTCGAACGTTTCTGTTTCTGCGGTCGCTGCCTGCTTCTGTGCCTTTCGGACGGCTCCGGGGTCAATGCCGTGGGCAAGCTGTTTTCGGGCTTCGTGTCTCCGCGTCCTTGCATCAGCAAGGGAAATTTCGGGATATGTGCCTAGGGCGAGAAGTTTTTCTTTGCCTCCAAAACGATAGCGGAAACGCCACAATTTACTTCCCTTTTCTGTAACATGTAGATAAAGACCGTCTCCATCAGTTAGCTTATAAAACTTTTCTTTGGGTTTTGCGGTTCTGACTTTCAGGTCATTCAGTGGCATAAATCACCTCGTTACGTTTGTAAGAAGATTGGCTATAAATCGGGATTCATCCCATGTAAGCCGCATCGTATTACTGCCCTTCCATATCTCAATTCTTCCATCAAAAGACACTCGTACAGATGGTAGTCTTTGTCCCTCAAGATGTTCGGCCTTACTCTGCGCCTTTTCTTGCTTCCGAATTTCAGAGGGATCAATATCTTGAGATAGAAGTTCCTTTGCTGCATCCCTGCTTCTCCTTGCATCCTCAAGGCTTGTTGTTGGATAGGTTCCTAAAGACAAAGATTTCTCTTTTCGTTTGAAGCGGTATTTAAACCGCCACCATTTGCCGCCTGATGGTGTAACCTGGAGATAAAGGCCACCGCCGTCAAAAAGACGATAGATTTTGTCCTCATATTTTGCGCTCCTGACTTCGCTTTCGGATAAGGGCGGTATTACCTTGGGCATGAAAATAACCTCCTCGTGCGGGTATCGTAAAAATTCGTGCGGGTATTTAGGCAAAATATACCCGCATAATCGTAAGACGCTGATAGATTATATAACACGTCTTTGGACGAATGGCAATAAAAAACCCGCTATTTCTAAC
>JAPLJQ010000171.1 GCA_026388495.1 Deltaproteobacteria bacterium
TTAAGGCAAATTCTGTGAAAATTGCGGAGCGTCTTTGCAGACGGCGCAGACGTTCCAACAACCCGTTGCTGCTGCAATAAATGTTCCGCAACCGGCGGGAGGTAGACATGCGGGATTCTGGATCAGGCTGGGTGCGTATCTCATTGACTTTATCATCCTGATGGTTATCGCAGTAGTCATTGGCGCTGTGCTGGGCGTTTCGATCTTTACTGGTTCGTCCAATTATTACTCCTCGGGCGCCAGTGAAGGATTTCTGGTTCTCTTTTACCTGATATTCATTATCATAATCTGGCTGTATTTTTCCATACAGGAGAGTTCTCCGGCGCAAGCGACTCTTGGAAAACGAGCAGTGAACGTCAAGGTCACGGATCTGGAGGGAAACCGGATCGGTTTCGGGAAAGCAACGGTAAGGACCATTGTGAGATTTATCCCGCTAATTGGTCCTCTTGGATGCCTGGCAATCGGATTTTCAGATAACAAGCAGGGGCTTCATGACTGGGCAGCGGGCACGTATGTAATATACAAAAACTGATGCACAAAGAAAGGATTCGTGAATGATCCAAGATCATCGAGATTCCCTGTGCCATTTTACCCATATCGTCGCAATGCAGCAATTATTTCGGTTCGTTTACCTAGGCACCTCTTCCATTTTAATACTTGAAAAAACATATTCCGCCAATAACGAGGTACTGATTCTGTATGATGAGTGCATCATCTGTTATTGAGTTTTTAGGGAAACTTATCCCTGGATATGATTACCGCGCCAAAAAGAGCCGGCTGAACACTGACCGTTCCGTACGGGAGAAACTCGCACGCGAACTAAAGAAAGCCGCACTGAACTTAAAAGAGGTAAGCGATCTTGCGTACCGTGACGGCAAACGGGAGATCGTTGATCACATCAAGTTGATCACATCAAGGACGTGCTGAAAGCAATCGACCTGTTTGTGGTCGAGATCGAAGATGCCCCCTTCGGGCAGTCGCCCCTTTTTAAGGTGGACAAGGTCAATGATGAGGACATAGACCAGATGATCCAGTTCGATAAGACTCTTGTAGAGCAACTGGAAGTGATTACAAAGACGTCAGAACTCATCTATGACCATGTCCTCAAGGGCGAGACCTTGGATATCATCATACAGGTAAGAAAACTCAAAAAAGAGCTCGATGTCATGAAGAACACATTCTCTGACAGGCTCGACTATTTCATGAAACGGTAAACGGAGGTATGGGTATGGCAAAAGAACCACTGTTCTTCAAGGATACCGGCGAGATGGGGGATGTTTTTGCAGCAGCAAAACAGATCATCGAGCAGACACGCCTCTCCCGGGATGAGCGCGCACGGGTTTCCGCGATCACGGAGGAACGGTTCAATGCATTGACCGGAAAATTTGTTGAATATGATACCATCAATGCAAAGAATACTGAATACAAGAGAAGGATTCACGAACTCAGGGTGAAGCTGCTCAAAGGGGAATTGACCGGGGATGATGCAAAGAAGGCGCTGGATGCCCTCGCCGGTGAACGGGACGCGCTCCAGAAAAAATACGGGGATCTTGTCGGGCTTCTCGATACCCAGATGAAAAATATCGACACCGAGCTTGAATCACTCGATAAGAGAAAACTTACACTTACCGCTGAACGGGACCAGTACCATTCCGCGCTTCACATGGAAGTGAAGTGGATCGCCGAAGGAGAATTAAAAGAGATCACGGCCTTAACAGAGACTTTACAAAATAAGCGGAAGTCCCTCGTTGAGGAAAAATCTTTAATCTTTATTAAAAAGGACGAACTCTCCGGATCCGTGTCCCTTGTCGATGACGTGATCGATAAAAAATCTAAACGTTACATCGCCGCTGACGATGCGCGAGCCCACGAGCTCAATTTTATCGCGCGGTTTGATACAAAGATGCAAGCATATCCAGTGAAAATCTTCTCTCCGCATGAAGGGATGACCTATACGGTGACAGAATGGAAACACCACTATCATTATGATTCCGGTACCGCTGCAGATGCTGCTACGAAAGGTGCAACCGATGCGGGTATCCCAAACATGCCTCTAAATGCGGGTTCGGTATATACGATCGACGAAAAAGACCTTAAATATCTTGGCAAGAGCAGGAAGAAAGTTGTGGTTGAAGCATTCTCGTACTGCAATACCGTGGACTATACTGACCTTGGTTTTGATACCCGGATGGTGACGATGTCTGCACTGATGTCAGTGCTTGCTCCCATCATCCAGCGTGCCGAAGAAAACGATTACTTCCATGCGCTGGGAATCGCATCCCCTACCGGCTGGGATGATCCGGCGATTACATGGGTAAAAGGTGAGGATTCCGGGAGTTCATACATGAGCAGAAATGTCGCTGTCTGCCTTGTTGATTCCGCGAGCGGTGAGGTCTATTACAATCCAAATGACCTGCGGATCCTGAGTTATATTGACTATTTCAGACCAGAATTTGATCTGGAACGGGTTGAGAAGATGAAGAAGATCCTCCGGGATGAGTTTGCGAATGCAGAATACCTTGAATTTGAGAAGATATACGAAAAGACAAAGGAAGACCGGTTTG
>JAPLJQ010000183.1 GCA_026388495.1 Deltaproteobacteria bacterium
ATGATAAATTTCTCTGCATGAATTTTCCTTATGTCTATTTAATTTTCCGGATGCAAGAAGAAAATGAAAGTAACCGGGAACGCTTCCCGTATGCCTCTGATGCTCAGAGAGGAAGAAAAGGTGTAATAGAATAAAATGTTTCCTCCCAAGATGCAGGCCAGCCTGTGGCCGATCAGCTTCACTTTTTTATGCCGCCTATGTGGTGTTTTTTCTAACTTAATTATTTAAAAATGTCAAATCTTTCCTTGATATAATTCACGATATCTGTTAACAAAAAATCGCTCCTTGTATTTGAAATCATTATATTTATATTGCTTAACATATAACTCCAGGCCGGCTAATGGATGCGATCAAAGAAATTCTGGATAAATTGGAAGCACCGCTGATGTTCTCGTCGCGAGATTCATTTAAACACCTCCCTCTTATTAAAGACCTCGAGGGAGTTATGAAAAACCTGTTACACCGTTTAGAGATGGCGATGACCGACACCGGTGTGAGTATTTGCGATGACACGATTGTCGTTGACATTCTTTCAGCATTCGATTCTTTATGGGAAGGCTTCGATGCCAGGCCTCTCGATGAAAAGAAGGAGCGTATATCACAAGCCATTTATCATCTTAACAAACTCAGGGAAGGAATATCCGCCAATTCAATCACAGTTTCCGGAATGTATAGCGATTACGATTTTCTTGAAAAAATTTCTTCTCCCGTGCAGTTTGTCAAGGGGGTTGGTCCAAAAATCGCCCATCTTTTAGATAAAAAAGGTGTTAAAACCATAGAGGATTTAATCTATTATCTACCGAGACGATATGAAGACAGGAGGGTTATTAAAAATATATCATCAGCCATCATCGGTAAAAAGGAAACCGTCACCGGCAAAATCACTCACTCAGAAATAAAATTGTACGGCAAGAAAAGGATTTATGAAGTTACAATACATGACGGACATGGCATTCTGACCGCCAAATGGTTCCAAGGCAACCAGGCTTATTTGAATAAAACATTTAAAGAAGGATATCGTGTCATCATGACAGGCGAGGTCGGTGGCTATCTTTTTGGAAAAGAAATGATCCACCCGGATTTTGAAATTCTGGATAACGACCATGAATTAAGAGACATGCTTCATTTCGGACGCATTGTGCCCATTTATTCTGAAACGGATGGCCTTCACCAAAAATATCTTCGCAGGATCATGGTGGAAGTCTTAGAAGGATATGCAAAATATATTTTAAGCCCTATACCGGAAGAAATTTGCAAAGTCCGTCAACTGGAAAATATCGCTGAGTCAATCCGTTGCATTCACTTTCCCGATTTAAATGCAGATATAGAGTCATTCAATGCCATGCGATCCCCGGCGCACAGAAGACTCATTTACGATGAATTTTTCTTTTTTGAACTTGCGATGGCTTCTAAAAGAAAAGGGCATATGTTTGAAAAGGGAATAGCCTTCCATACCGGAGGTTCCTTGCTAAATAAATTTTACAAATTGCTTCCTTTTTCACTAACCCAGGCTCAAAAGCGGGTCATTGGCGAAATAGAAGCGGATTTGCGAAGACCCTATGCGATGAACAGGCTGCTTCAGGGTGATGTTGGATGTGGTAAAACTGTTGTGGCCATGGCGGCCATGATTACAGCATGTGAAAACGGTTATCAGTCTGCTATGATGGCGCCGACAGAGATTCTTGCACAACAGCATCACGCTCGCATTCGAGAATGGACAAATGGGCTTGGTCTCGTTGCTGCTGTCATAACCGGTAACCTGAAGGCATCCGAAAGGAAGATCATCTCCGAAAAGATTATACGCGGTGACATTCACATCATCATCGGTACTCATGCCTTGATTCAGGAAGATGTAAGTTTTAATAACCTCGGTCTGGTCATTATAGATGAACAACATCGTTTTGGCGTGATCCAGCGCGCCACACTGCGAAAAAAAGGCGCACATCCCGATGTTATTGTCATGACGGCGACTCCTATTCCAAGAACACTCGCCATGACAGTCTATGGTGATCTGGATGTCTCCATCATCGATGAAATGCCCCCCGGAAGGGAAGAAATCCAGACAAAAATCTTCTATGAACAACACCGGAGCAAAGTATATGAGATCATTCGTAAAGAGCTGATAAAGGGAAACCAGACATTCATTGTTTACCCGCTGGTGGAGGAATCTGAAAGTCTCGACCTGAAAGATGCCACCCGCATGGCGGAACATCTTCAGAAAGATATTTTCCCGGAATACCGTGTTGGTCTGATTCACGGAAGACTGAAAGGAAGGGATAAAGATGAAATTATGGCTGCTTTTTTGGCGAAAACGATCAACCTACTTGTTTCCACCACCGTAATCGAAGTTGGAATCGACATACCCCAGGCCTCTTTGATGATTATTGAACATGCCGAAAGGTTCGGACTATCGCAGTTGCATCAGTTGAGAGGCAGGGTGGGGAGAAGTGACATTCCCTCCTATTGCGTCTTGATGGCTCACCATAGAGGCTCCGAGGATTCAAGAAAAAGGTTGGGTGTCATGGAAAAGACGAATGATGGGTTTAAAATTGCCGAAGAAGATCTATCAATACGGGGGCCGGGAGAATTCATGGGAACGAGGCAGTCCGGTCTTCCTGATTTCAGAGTCGCCAATATACTCAGAGACGCACAGATTCTTTCTGAAGCGAAATCGGATGCCTTTTCGATCATTGAACAGGATTCCCGCCTTGAAAGACCGGAACATCAATTGATGAAAGAAGTTCTCCTGCGACGGTGGAGAGGAAGACTGGAGCATGTAAAAACCGGTTGAATTTGTTTTGACAATTTCATGTGAACTGGTATAGAAGCGAGCATAACTATTGTGTGCAATATTTGGCTGCGGAGTTGTGAGTCATGAACGAAATATCTTTTGGTTTAATTGGTTTCGGAACAATCGGTGCCGGGGTTGTGAGATTGCTTCAGAACAATAATGAATTGATTGAAAAACGACTTGGAGCAAGACTCACTCTCAAAAAGATCGCCGATATAGACATCACGACACCGAGACCGGTTACCGTTTCAAAGGATCTGTTAACAACAGATGCGAACGCCATCCTGAACGATCCCGACATATCCATTGTTATAGAACTCATTGGGGGCTATGAACCGGCAAAATCTTTCATTCTGGAAGCCATGCGAAAGAAAAAGCATGTGATTACCGCAAATAAAGCCATGCTTGCCACATACGGGAATGAAATTTACAGGGTAGCTGATGAGGAAGGGGTAGACATCGGATTTGAGGCCAGTGTCGGCGGTACTATTCCTATCATCAGAACACTGAAGGAAAGCCTTGTGGCAAACCGGATTAAATCCATTTACGGAATCATGAATGGAACTTCAAATTACATCCTGTCTAAAATGACAGACGAGGGGAAATCGTTTGATGTTGTCCTCAGGGAAGCCCAGGTATTGGGATTTGCTGAAGCCGACCCTTCTTTCGATATTGAAGGCATCGATACGGCGCATAAACTTGCCATCACATTGTCTCTGGCATATGGCCAGAAGGTAAAACTCGATGATATCTACAGGGAAGGGATCTCAAAAATCGGCGAACAGGATATCGCTTTTGCAAGGGAACTTGGATACCGGATCAAACTTCTGGCCATAGCAATTGAGAGAGAAGACGTGATTGAGGCCAGAATTCATCCAACCATGATTCCGTTTGATCATCTTCTTTCCAACGTAAACGAAAATTTTAACGCATTTCAGCTTATTGGCGATGCTTCCGGTTCCGTTTTCCTATACGGCCAGGGTGCCGGCATGATGCCCACTGCCAGTGCCGTTGTCAGCGATCTTGTCGATATCTCAAGAAATTATTTAAAGAATATCTCCGGGAGGGTGCCTGCACGTTCACTGAGAGAATCAATCATTCACGATATCAAACTCATGTCTTTTGACGACATCGTGACCAATTACTATTTCCGATTCTCTGCATCAGACAGACCGGGAGTTCTGTCTAAAATATCCGGTATTCTGGGTCAGAACAACATCAGTATCGCCGCCGTTATTCAGAAGGGTCGGAAACAGGCCGGTGCTGTCCCCGTTGTCATGACAACCTACAAGTCAAAAGAAAAAGATGTTCAGAACGCCCTGAAGGAAATAGATCAGCTTGATATCGTACACGGAAAAACGATTTTGATCAGAATAGAAGACGATAGATTGTAATGAAATACATCATTCTCCTCGGCGATGGCATGGCCGATTATCCCATTGAAAGTATCGGGGGAAAGACACCCCTTGAAGCGGCTTATACGCCAAATATGGATCGCATCGCGGCTGAAGGCACCCTAGGATTAATTGATACCATACCGCCCGGTTATTCACCAGGAAGTGATGTGGCAATTCTGACTTTACTCGGTTATGATGCGCAAAAATATTATTCGGGCCGCGGCCCTCTGGAAGCTGCCAACATGGGAGTTCGACTCGGACCTGAAGACGTTGCTTTCCGATGTAATCTTGTCACACTAAGTATGGTTAAAGACAGATTGATGGAAGACTTTACCGCCGGACACATTACCTCGCACGAAGCAAGGCAACTCATAGACGACATCGACGAAAAGATCGGAACGAGTGAATTCCAATTCTACCCCGGCGTAGGCTACAGGCATCTTATGGTTTGGAAAGGAGGAGTGGATGATCTGCAAACAACGCCTCCTCACGACATTACGGGAAAACCGTTTGAACCGTATCTGCCAAAAGGCAGGGATGCACAGAAGATTCTCGATCTCATGAGACGGTCTCAAGAAATCCTGAATGATCATTCGATAAACAGACAGCGTCTTAACGAAGACTGTAAACCAGCCAACTCAATCTGGCTTTGGGGGCAGGGAAGGGCTCCCATAATGGTTAGACTTACTGATAAATACGGTCTTACCGGCGGCATGATATCAGCGGTTGACCTCCTGAATGGCATCGGCATTTACGCGGGACTCGAAGTGATTCGTATTCAAGGCGCCACCGGATATACGGACACCAATTATTCTGGAAAGGCAATCGGCGCCCTGAATGCCCTTAGAAAATCCGATTTTATTTTTGTCCATGTTGAAGCACCGGACGAAATGGGACATGAAGGAAACATTGAAGGAAAGATAAGGGCAATCGAAGCTTTCGATGAATATGTTGTAGGCACTATCATGAAAGAACTTCATAGTTTTTCGCCATTCAGACTTATGGTCTTGAGTGATCATCCTACCCCCATCGCATTGAAAACACACGCCTCCGATCCGAGTCCTTTTGCTGTTTTTTCTTCAGTCAGAGGGGAAAATTATATGAACGGTCTTTTATTCAGTGAAACTTCAGCGCGCAATACGGGGTTCATCGTATCTCCCGGACATTTACTCATGGATGCCTTTATTAATCACTGGGGTGAATTTATTGAAAAACACCGTTAAGATAAGGGTCATTTACGCAGATACGGATGCCATGGGCATCGTCTATCACACCAACTACATCAAATGGTTTGAGATCGGGCGTACGGAACTTCTGAGAAATATAGGTCTCGTTTATGCCCATATTGAATCGCAGGGTTATAATCTCCCTTTAACGGAGGTTTACTGTCATTATGTGTCGCCTGCCAGATACGACCAGATCGTTGTTGTCGAAACAACACTGGAATATGTGAAAAGAGCAAGCATGAAATTCAATTATATTATTTGGGATGAGGGTATGCAAAAGACTCTTGTTGAAGGATACTCAGTCCATGCATGTACCAACAATCAGGGGAAAATTGTTCGTATTCCACCTATTATCATTGACAAGATAAAAGAACATGATCTGTTCAGTCAGGAATGGAAATAACATATGGAGAAAAAGATGACAAAAAAGGATTTGACTCAACCGGATTCTTTCCAGCTTGCCCTGGGAAGAATTACAGCGTTCATATCCGAGAATAAATCCAAGATTTATATCGCGATGAGTGTTGCTGTTTTGATGCTTTTTCTTTTCGCAGGCTGGTATCTTTATCGGAACAATCAGGAGAACAATGCCCAGATGCTTTATACACAAGCTCATATTGCAACCATAAGAGGAAGTCTTTCGGGTGGTCAATTAGATCACAGCACATTGAAACTCTATCAGGATGTTGTTTCACGATACCCCGATACAAAAGCAGCTCACTTAGCGCACTATCGTATGGGAAATATCTTTTATCGCCTGGACGATATTGAAACTTCCATTAAGTCATATCAGGCTTGTCTCAAGAACGTTTCGAGAAACAACGAATTAACAACGCTTGCTTATATCGGACTGGGTTATTGTTACGAATCCAAAAAAGATTTTAAAAGTGCGCTGGAATCATTTGAAAATGCCGCCAAGACAAAGTCCGCTGGCAATTTTGAAAGTATCAACTTGAGAAATATAGCCCGGATTCATGAAGAGCTTAACAATAGGGAAAAGGCAATCGAATACTATAAAAAAGCTCTTGAAAAAACGTCAGACCCTTCTGTTGAACAATTCATTAAAAGAAAAATATCTTCACTCGGTTAACACATTACGACTCCTTCACAAAACGAAAGAAACCAGATAGAAAGACAAACGTCACATGAAAGTATTGATGTCAGGAAATGAAGGTATCGCCAGGGGAGCTTATGAATATGGGATTCGGTTTGCCTCCGGATACCCGGGAACTCCAAGCACCGAAATAATAGAAACATTTGCTCAATACCCCGACGTTTATGCGGAATGGTCTCCCAATGAAAAAGTCGCCCTTGAAGTCGGTATCGGAGCTGCCTTGGCGGGGGGCAGGGCCTTGGTCGTCATGAAGCACGTCGGTGTCAATGTTGCCGCTGATCCTCTTTTTACGGTTAGTTATACAGGGACAAATGGAGCTTTGGTCATTGTGACCGCCGATGATCCATCCCTACATAGTTCACAGAATGAGCAGGATAACCGGAACTACGCCAGGTTTGCGAAAATCCCCATGCTTGAACCTTCCGATAGCCAGGAAGCCAAAGATTTCGTAAAGCTTGCTTTTGAAATGAGCGAAAGATTCGATACCCCCGTTTTCCTCCGAACAACCACCCGGGTGTCCCATTCCAAATCTTTAGTACATGTAGAAGATCCCATACCCTGGGAAGATAAAACGGAAATGAAAATCAACACGTCCAAATACGTCATGGTTCCCATGAATGCCCGAATCCGGCGTGTGGAAGTTGAAAAAAGGACGCAACGACTGAAAGAATTTGCTGAGACTTTTTTGGAAAACCGGTTGGAGATTAATGATCCGGATGTGGGCATCATTACGTCGGGTATGCCATACCATTATGCCAAAGATGTTTTTCCCAAATTATCTTATTTGAAGCTCGGTATGGTTTATCCTCTCCCCATCAATCTGATCAGGAATTTCGCATCCAAAGTCAGACAACTCTATGTGATTGAAGAACTTGATCCTTTCATTGAAGAGCAGGTAAAAGCGGCAGGAATTGATGTCAAGGGAAAAACAATCTTTCCCTATACAAACGAGTTTGATCCCGATGTGATCGAAAAAGGCATTAAAGGCAAAAATCTTACGACTGTATGTCTTCCCGCTGTACCGATTCCATCAAGACCGCCGAATTTGTGTCCCGGGTGTCCCCATAGAGGTCTGTTTTATGTCTTGGGAAAACTTAAAACTTTTGTCACGGGTGATATCGGATGTTACACCCTGTCTTTCATGAAGCCTATCGAGGGGCTTCATTCATGTATATGCATGGGCGCCAGTATCGGCATGGCCCATGGTATGGGCAAAGCACTAAAGGATAAAGGTAAGGGAAAGGTCGTCGGCGTCATAGGTGATTCTACCTTCATCCATTCAGGTATAACCTCTCTTCTGAATATGTCCTACAACAAAAGCGATGCTGTCATTGTTATCTGTGACAACAGGACAACTGCCATGACGGGTATGCAGGAACATCCCGGAACAGGCTACACGCTTTTGGGAGAAAAAACGAAAGAGCTTGATTTAGAAACTTTATCGTCCGCTCTAGGTATTGAGAGCGTCCGTGTCATCGACCCATACGATATCAGCGCAACCAGAACCGTCATAAAGGAAGAGTTGTCGCGGTCAGGAACTTCAGTTGTTATATCAAGGCGATCCTGTATATTATTCAAGCGTCATATTAAAGACTCAAGGAAACCACTTAAAATAGATGCAGATAAATGTACCGGTTGTAAGATTTGTATCGGCCTTGGCTGTCCACCCATTTCATGGCAGAATTTCGACAATCTGCCCGCTGAGAGTATCAAAAGAAAATCAAAAAAACAGGATGGCATTGCTTTCATTGATTCGAATATCTGCAATGGATGTACGGTATGTCAACAGTTATGCAAGGCTGGTGCTATCATAGAGGAGTCACCATCTCATGGAAAAAAATAATCATGTAAAAAGTATCCTCTTGGCTGGCGTGGGTGGTCAGGGCATTTTAAGGGCGAGTGACATTCTCTGTATGGTCATGATGGAAGCAGGGCTTGACGCTAAAAAAAGCGAAGTACACGGTATGGCCCAAAGGGGAGGCTGTGTAACCAGTCATGTACGATACGGACAGAAGGTCTATTCACCTATTGCGAGGAAGGGGGATGTGGATATTCTTTTATCCTTCGAAAAACTGGAGAGTTTGCGTTACCTGGACTTTATGAAACATGCCGGTTCGATCATTATCAATAATATTGAAATATACCCGCCATCCGTCAACCTGGGAGATATTATATACCCTCAAAATATCATAGATCTTATCAGAAATACCTTCAAAACAGTCAAGGTCATAAACGCGCGCGATATCGCGGTTCACGCTGGTAATGTGCGTGCAGAAAATACAGCCCTTTTAGGGGTTCTATCACTTTATCTGCCTATAGATATCGCTCTGTGGGAAAAGGTTCTTACTTCATCTTTTGCGGCAACAGTTGCCGAAGCGAATCTCCGTGCGTTCCATCTCGGAAGAGCGGCGTAAAATAAAAAACCTGTTTTTTCTCCTTTACCTGCCATGACCACTTTCTCCGCCTGTAGGTCAGGATATACGGGATGCGCCACGGTTATATTTTCATGAAATTATTCTCCGATAAATATC
>JAPLJQ010000164.1 GCA_026388495.1 Deltaproteobacteria bacterium
GGATCGGTGCGTCAGCCCGCAAATCCCGTTAAATTTACCGAGACCCCCCCTGTATACGGGAAGGTCGGCGTGCCCGCCGGCATGCACAACAAAGAAGTTCTGCTTGAATTGGGCTACACGGAGGCGGACATCGAACGCCTTGAAAAGACGGGGTTGTTTTTTTAAACAAACGATTGCCTTTTATGGATAAATAGCAAAAAATCACCACCGGGGAGGAAGAACAATGTCTGTTTCTGACACGCCTCGGATGGAGCATCGAGTCGTTGATGTGGCTGTCTGTGGTACAGATAGGGGATCTCCGAAATTATGCCGTGGCGATTGCGAGCGGTGATCTTGAATTTGTGAGTCTCTCCAGGGCAGACAGCAGCGCGGATACCCTGAATATGCAGCTGCGCTATCTCGATCAGGAAGAAGCGGAGAAAGTGGAGACCCTCTTGGGGATTTCATCTTTCTCGTTGACACCCTCCTTCCGTCTGCCTATACTGACATTTAAAATATTAGGTTACTTTCAATGACGGCATAGGGATTAACTGATGGGCAATGCAATCGGGAAAAAATGGATGATGCTCCTGCTGATTGCGGGAATCACCTTTATCATCATTAGCGTGAGTATTGCTGCGGAGTGGGGAAAGGTGATGTACCCTCATGCAAAGACCAATATCAGGGCAAAAAGGTCTTTCAATGCGAGGATCAAGGGTCAGTTGGAGGCGGGACAGGCGGTCAAAGTGGATTTTCTGAAGGATTCCTGGTACGCTGTATTTAAGGTAATGGAAGAAAGGCGAAGTGAATCAAAAGCCCTGGGATACGTTCATGTGTCACGTCTGTATCGTGACGCACCCGAAGTATCCGAAATAACCTCTGATAAAAAGAAACGATCTGAAAATATTCCGTTGAAAGCGGATCAGGCAGAACTCCCGCCCATCGATGTGAAGAATATCCGATATTTCCTCGAAAAGGAGGGAAAGGAATCGATTTTCATTGAGTTCAACCGTTTCTATACACCTGCCATGTCCACAATTCAGGGTAAAGCACCGAGGATCGTTCTCGATATTACAAATGTTTCATCATTTAAAAAGGAATGGGCCGTTATCAGCGTGGGGGGCAAGCTGATCAGACGCATCCGCGGCAGCATAAATCTCCAAACGAACGTGGCACGCATTGTCCTCGATATGGAACCGTCAAAGGATTATTCCGTAAACCCTGTATTCTATGAAAAAGAAAACACCTATTCTCTTGAAATATCCGAGGAGAATATAAAGCAGAATCCTTAAAAAACCAATACTCGAATCCATTCATTATGTTTTATTTGGTTGACATACGGCTGTATTTCACCTACATTCATACAATAAGAATATCCCGTCTAAAGGGGTAAAAATGTTTTATACATTGACCTTACCTTGTTCCTGGAATGTGCACAGGAGGCAGAAAAACCATCAGGAGGCGCCATGAGAGTATTTATTGTCATTTTGGGCCTTGTTTTTGTATTGTGCAGTCCTCATTCAACGATCGCCTCGGAAGTCGGCGTCGGGGTTTTTAAAACGATCAAGGGTCCCGTTTTTATTGAGCGCAATAAGGAAGTTACCCCAGCTAAAGTGGGCGACAAGCTGTTTGAAAAGGACGTCATTGTAACGGGGAAGAGCGGATCAATGGGCGCCATTTTGCGGGACAACAGCATCCTGTCCGCCGGTTCCAATACGCGTCTGACAATTTCCGAGTTTGTTTTTGAACCTGCTGAAAAAAAGCTGTCCGGTATTGTTCAGGTGAAACGGGGTACGATAACCTATCTGACCGGTTTAATGGCAAAACTGAACAGCAAAGCAATACGGTTCATGACACCCACAGCGGTCTGTGGAATTCGAGGGACCCACTTTGCCATTAAAGTCGAAGACGAGTAGCGTCTATAATCTTCGACCCGTTAATTGTTTATGGATTATGATTGTGGTTATACCACATGCCGTGTGCCGGTGTAATCAACGGGGTTTGTTCAGGAAGGACAATTCTCCAGGGATACACGCTTGAGCCCATTTAAGATCATCACATGTTGTTTTATGATTGCCCTGCTTTTCACGGGTTGTGCAGCCAGAACCCAGTTCGTTCTTCTGCCCGACCCGGATGGGAAAGTCGGTAAGCTTGAAGTAGCCACTAAGACAGGGGCGCAAGTGATAGACAAGCCCTGGCAAGCCACGGAAGTCGTAAGCCCCGATAAGGCGCCGAGCAAGCCGAAGATACTGGATGAAAAGCAGGTTAGACAGATCTTCCAGGAAGCCATGGAGGCCCAACCTGCCCCTCCGGTTATCTTTATCATATATTTTCATCGGAATAGCTTTGACCTGCCATCCGAGTTCTATAAACTGCTTCCCGATGTTCTGGAAACGATAAAATCCCGGAAATCTCACAGCGTTGGCGTTATCGGCCACACCGACCTTGTCGGAAGGCCCGACTACAACCGCGGCCTTTCCCTGATGCGCGCCAAGTCGGTGGCGGATGTTCTCGCTTCTCACGGCATTGATCGCGACATGATCGAAATCGAATATTATGGCAAAGAGAAGCCTTTAATCGAAACACCCGACGGTGTGGAGGAACCGAGGAATCGTCGGGTGGAAGTTATCGTAAGATAAAGGTAACTGCCATATTGTCCTTCCCTTCTTTCTTGACTTCTTCACAAGACCTTGCTTATCATCCCATAAGAAACACTTTTTCCAGTCCCTCGGTAAAATTCATGAACATGGGCATGACGCCGATGGCATTCACGGCCATAAATATGGGAAAGAAACAGAGACAGAAGCTGTTCATGGCTTACCCTCAATTATAGTGGATCCAACCCGGAAAGAGACGTTCATGGATGAAAAGATCAAAAGCGGCGAAACGTGCAGTATATGTGGGCAAGGCCATGTTATTGTATCATGTTTAAGTTGCGGGTTGCCCATATGTGAACATTGCGCTTGTTATGAGATGAATAGTTCCGGATGCTGTTTTGCCTGGCCGACTTACACATGCCTGAAATGCGCCGGGAAACCTCCGGAACGTTAATTTTCACGGGAATCCTTCCCGTCCCTGGGCAGTCAAAGGTATATGCCGAATCTGGGAAGGATGACCTGGCTGACGATGAGCCACCCGATAACAATAAATACGAAGTCCCACCATTCCATGATCGCTTCCTGTCTCACGTAACTCTCACGCTGGGTCTGCTATTCAATCAGGGGAAAAAGATTCTGAGCAGACCGGAAAACATTATTTCGTCGTAAGGCCGATTACCCGGTAATTGAATTCATAATTCAAAGCCCCGCTCCAGTCATCCTGGAAGACACCCTTATATCGTGTGCCGTCAAC
>JAPLJQ010000530.1 GCA_026388495.1 Deltaproteobacteria bacterium
CCATATTCGGCGCGACACAGATGGATGACGCGAATGTGAAAAAATCTCTCCTCTTCAAGCGCACGGACGTGCTGAGAAGTGAAAAGGGAATTACATGAGGCGATCAGAGGTTTTACAGGCCATCGCCGCCAATGAAACGCTGGCAGACGTCGATCTGACGGGCATAGATCTCTCCGGGCTGGATCTCACAGGTGGCCGTTTTGAAGACTGCTCGTTCAAAGGCGGTGATCTTTCCGGCGCCCGGATACTCAAGACCAGCTTCAGGCGGTGTGACTTTTCCGGGGTGCGATTTCACGGCACCGACCTCACCAAAGCAAATTTCATGAAGATGAACTTTGCCGGGGCTTCCTTTCAAGGAGCGACGCTGCATGAGACGCTCTTGACCCATACGAACCTTGCGCAGGCCGATTTCTCCGGGTGCTTCGTCAGTTGGACCCTGATGCAACACGCCAATCTGACCGGGGCGAACTTCAAAAAGACCCGGTTTGAAAAGGCGCTCCTCCAGCATACAGAACTTATCGGCGCCGATTTTACCGGGGCGGACCTCCTCAAGGTCATGTTCAACGGCTCCGACCTGACGGATGCCAATTTCAAGGGTGCCCACTTCAACAAGATACTGTTTCAGGGATGTAAACTTGCCGGCCAGGATTTCAAGGGCGCCCGCTTTCTGCAGGTGAATGCGGCGCAGGCGGACCTGACAGGGGCCGATTTTTCCGGCGCCGACCTGCAATACTCCACGTTTATGGAGGCCGATTTGACCGGTGCCAACCTGACCGGCGTCCGCGCTCAAAACGCCCTTTTCAAGGGGGCGGTTTTAAAAAATACCATGTTTAAAGAGGCAGATCTCTCCCATGCCTTTTTCGGAGAATGTGATGCCACCGGGGCTGATTTCACGCGGGCAACCCTCCTCAACAGCATCTTTACCAAAGCGAAATGCCGGGCGGCGGTATTCGCGAACGCCTATTGCGCGTATGCCGATTTTTCTCACGCCGACCTGACGGCGGCGGATTTTTCCGGCGCTAATCTGTACGCGGCAAAGCTGCACCGCATCATCGAAGACCATACCCAATGGGATGGGGCAAACAGGCTGCTGGTCAAGGGGACGGATGAAGAAATGGCAGAGGCCGAAAAATGGTGTCCGCCGGTGGAAAAGTGAAAGGTGACAAGTGACGAACTCGCAAAAAGTCGTAAACCTCATTTTCTGTCATTCCCGTGAAAACGGGAATCCAGTATTTTCTATCAGTTATGTACTATCTGGATTCCCGCTTGCGCGGGAATGACGACTTTTCGCGAACGCGTCAAAAGGAAAAAGGGAAAGTAAAAAGTGGGCAGTTAATGGAGGAAAAACCATGCAACAAAGGCTATTGAAAAAAATGGAGCACACCCAGCCGTATCTTGAGTATGGTATGGTCGTGGAAGAAGATGATCTGTTGAGCGTGGAGACTGCGATGGGCCGTTACAGGGTCCTGAAGGCGGCAAGTTGTCTCGTGAGGCCGAGAGAGGGAGATTCCGTCCTTACCGCTTTCGACGCGGACGGGAACTGTTTTATCCTGTCGGTGCTCGTGCAGAATCAGGCTTCGGGGCGGGTGAATGAGATCATCCTGGAGGGGGATGCGAGTCTTCACATCCGCCGGGGAGGACTGACGATCTTGGCCGATGATGAGGTGTCGGTCGTGTCGGATAAGCTTTCACTGGCAGCCAGGACCGGCCATGCCGCATTCGAGGACTGTTCATTTTTGGGGAAGTCTCTTTTTGCGGAGTTCGGAACCATCAAGACCATTGCCGGGAAAGTGGAAAATATCTTTCAGCAGCTTACGGAAAAGCTCATCGACGCCTTCCGGTTTGTGAAGGATCACGAGGAAATCCAGACAGGATCGACGCGCTATCTCGTCGAGACAAACCTTACCATGCATTCAAAGAATGCCATGCATGTCGCCGAGGAAATCGTCACGATCAACGCCGGGCAGGTCCATCTCGGATAAAAGAAAGGAGGTTGTCATGTTCATGCTATCCCAGGGCGCGGGAATGAATCTTGGTTTCCCCGATGTATGCATTACCCCCGTAGGTCCCATCCCGACCCCCATCCCTTACCCGGACATCAATATGTCGGCGGCGACAGCCCCGGCAGCGTATAATATCCTTGTGGACTGCATGCCTTCGATTAATCAGCTCTCCATGGGGCTGGTAAGCTTCGGCGACTGTACCGGCGTCCTGGGAGGCGTCGTTTCCCATCTGATGGACGGGCAGACGGAATATCTGATGGGGTGCGTGACCATATTTGTTGACGGCGCTCCGGCGCAGCGATTGACGAGTGTTACCGGCCAGAACTGCCTGGTCATGCTCCCTAACGCACCGGGCATGTGCACCTGTCCCAGCCAGGTGACGGTGCTGACCCTCGGGTGACGCTCATCCCTTACACCCGTACTAACCCCCATGCCCAGGCGTGGGCACAACGAAACATGAAAATCCTCTCCTGCCCCCCTTTAGCAAAGGGGGGTTGGGGGG
>JAPLJQ010000252.1 GCA_026388495.1 Deltaproteobacteria bacterium
TGAACCTCTTACGCATACCGATCCCCGTCAGCCTTCTTTTATTTTCCCGGATGGAGAATGATCTCCCTGCTCCTTCTTTTTCAACATGGCAAGGACGATCATGACGGCTCCAACGGAAATCGCTGAATCAGCCACATTAAAAGCAGGCCAGTGATGCGATTCGATATAGACATCGATAAAGTCAATCACTTCTCCGAATCTCACCCGGTCTATCATATTCCCCAGAGCGCCGGAAAGAATGAGGGACAAAGAAAAGGTTTCGAGGAGATCCACCATGTCGCTTTTGATGATATAATAAAGAATCATGACCATGACGGCGATGGTGACAAACAGGAAGAATGTGATGCGGATCCCAGGGGAGGCGCCGGCAAGAAATCCGAATGCGGCTCCCGGATTCCGGATGTAGGTGATATTGAAAAAGCCTTCGATGACGGTAAATGACTCATGAAGGAACATGGTCGATGCAATGTAAGCCTTGGTGACCACATCCAGAAGAACCACAAATCCGACCGTTGTCATCAAAACGACGATTTTCTTGTTCAAGGGTCGTCCTCTGATCACTCAAGATTGCCGCAGCATCGGGTACAGATTGTCGGGTGTTCGGCGTTCACCCCCACGGACTCGCAGAATACCCAGCACCGGCTGCATTTTTCTCCCCGCGCCCGTGAGACACCGATGGTCATGCCCTCAAATTCCCCGCTCACATAAGGGTCCGTAAGGCTGTCTTTGGGCACAATATTCACCTGGGACACGATTAACAACGCCCTCATATCCTCCAGACGGGCAGCAAGGAACTCCCTGAGTTTTTCCGGCGGGGCAATATCCACACGGGCGTCCAGGGTGTGGCCGATCACCTTCTTCTGTCTGGCGATTTCAACGACCTTTGAAACCTCACCCTTTAACGCGACCATGGTTTTCCAGCGTTCAGCGAGTTCCATATCCGTCAATTCAGGACTTGCGGAGGGGAAGCGGGTCAGGTGCACACTGATCTCTTTGCCTCCATGAGACGGCAGCGACGACCATATTTCTTCCGCCGTAAACGTCAGGATGGGTGCAAGCAATCGCGTCATGGCGTCAAGAATCATGTACATGGCGCTCTGCGCGGACCGGCGCTTCCCCGACTGCGCCCTGGAGGTATAGAGCCTGTCCTTCAGGACGTCCAGGTACATGGCGCTGAGGTCAACGGTACAGTAATTGTAAAGGGTATAGAAGACCACATGGAACTGATATTGTTCATAGGCATCCCTCACGCGCCGGATAATCTCCTGAAGTCTGTGAAGAGCCCATCTGTCCATTTCTTCCATATCGGCGTAGGGAACCATATGACTTGTGCAATCAAAATCATAAAGGTTCCCCAGAATAAAGCGGCTCGTGTTGCGTATGCGCCTGTAGGCTTCCACAAGGCGATCCAGGATCTCATTGGATATTCTGATATCCTGGGTATAATCCTCGGCGGCCACCCAGAGTCTCAAGATTTCCGCGCCGTATTGATCGATGATTTCCTGGGAATCGATGACGTTGCCCACCGACTTGGACATCTTCTTTCCCTCGCCGTCAACGACAAAACCGTGGGTCAAAACGGTCTTATAAGGGGCGCGGCCTCTGGTTCCGACAGATTCCAGCAGAGAAGAATGGAACCACCCCCGGTGCTGGTCGCTTCCTTCCAGATACATATCGGCGGGTGATCTCAGGGTGGACCACTTTTCCAGCACGGCGGCATGACTGACGCCGGAATCAAACCACACATCCAGAATATCGGTCTCTTTTGTGAATGTATCCTTCCCGCAAGCGGGGCAAACAGTCCCTGCTGGCATCAGGTCTTTCGGCTCTCTCTCAAACCAAACATCGGCGCCGTATTCGCCGACCAGTTTCACCACATGGGCCATGATGTCCGTCGTCATGACCTCGCTTTTGCAGTGGTTGCAGTAAAACATGGTAATCGGCACGCCCCACAGGCGCTGACGGGAAATACACCAGTCCGGACGGTTCTTGATCATCCCGAATATCCGGTCACGGCCCCACGACGGCACCCAACGGACCGTATCGATGGCTTCAAGGGCTTTTTCTCTCAAGCGGTTTTTCTCCATGGAAATAAACCACTGTTCCGTGGAGCGGAAAATAATGGGTTTTTTGCACCGCCAGCAGTGGGGGTAGGAATGCTCAATATCCACGCGATGGAGCAGTGCGCCGATCTCCCCGAGTTTTTTGATCACCGACTCATTCGCGTCAAAGACAAACTGCCCGGCAAAATAGGCCACATCGGAGGTATATTTTCCGTCGTCATCGACGGGGGCGTAATTATTCAGACCGTACTGCATGCCGATTTCATAGTCTTCCTGGCCATGGCCCGGTGCAATATGCACGCACCCCGTTCCGGCATCGAGTGTTACAAATGGCGCCAGGATGATGAGGCTCTCCCGGTCAATGAACGGATGCCTGCATTTGAGGCCTTCCAGGGCCGAACCGGAAAATTCATCGAGAACTTCAAAGGTCTTGTAACCAAAGGCATCCATGCAGTAATTTAGCAGTTCCTTGGCAAGAATTAAGACCTCATCACCAACCTTCACGGCGACATAGACAAAATCCGTGTGCAGGGCAATCGCCTGGTTCGGGGGAAGGGTCCAGGGCGTCGTGGTCCAGATCACCACGCTGATTTTCTTCCCTTTCAGCTTCGGGCGCACCGGGGAAATATCCGATATCATGGGAAACTTGACATAGATGGACGGGGTGACATGATCGCCGTACTCGACCTCGGCCTCTGCCAGGGCCGTCTTGCAGGAGGCGCACCAGTATACGGGTTTTTTCCCCTTGTACACATCGCCGTTGAACAGGAGCTTGCCGAATTCCTCGATGGTCGCCGCCTCATAGGCATAATTCATTGTCAAATAGGGCTTCTCCCATTCTCCGAACACGCCCAGACGCTTGAACTGCTCCCGCTGAATGCCTACAAACTTTTCTGCAAAAGCCCGACAGAACCGCCGCTTATCCGCCTGGGACATGGAAGACTGTTTTTCACCCAGTTCTTTCTCAACCTGGTGTTCGATGGGAAGACCGTGACAGTCCCACCCGGGAACATAAATGCTGTCTGCGCCGGACATGTTTTTCGCTTTGATGACCATATCCTTGATGATTTTGTTCAATGCCGTGCCCAGATGGATGCTTCCGTTGGCATAGGGAGGTCCGTCATGAAGAATGTAAAGATCTCTCCCTTTCGACGCCTCTCTGATCTTCCCGTAGATATCCATCTCCTGCCAGGTTTTGAGCATTTCCGGTTCTTTACGGGCAAGATTCGCCTTCATGGGAAAATCGGTTTTGGGCAAATTCAAGGTGTCTTTGTAGTCCATCTAACTCTCCTAATTTGTATGATGCTTATTGTTGCGTAATCAATGACCGGGTACGCTATCACAGAAATATTTGACTTTCAAGCAGAAGTAAAAAATATAGCCACCGGTTTAACCATGACGACAATTATAATCTTTACTTGTGAAGGAATTCTTATATCATAAAGCATCGGCTTTTCGATGGAGGTTTGCACTTTGGCTGTAAAAACACTATCCGAAAAGGATTTCTTCAGGATCGTAAAAAGGGCGATCTTCCGCATTCCCGAGGAGATCCGCCATCACCTTGACAACGTACTGATCTCCGTCCGTGACAAGCCCTCCCTGAAAATGCTGAAGGAACTGGGTCTATCGCCGGATCATTCTCCTCTGGGGTTGTATGTCGGCACCGCCATGACGGAGCGCACAGCCCTCTATCCACCCTTGTATCCCGACACGATCTACATCTTCCGTAAACCCCTCGAGGAGATGTGCGAAACGCCTGAGGAACTGGAGGAGCAGATCGAAATCACCGTCGTCCACGAGATCGCCCACTTCATCGGGATCAGCGAAGACAGACTTATCGAACTGGGATATGGGTGATTCTCCTCTCCGTTGAAAATTTTATTGACACTGCTTTTTTTTGTATATACCGTATAGGCGTTTAATACAGTTTCACAAAAGGAGGAGCGCCATGTCCACCCAAATGATCATCCGGATCGATCCTGTACTTAAGGATAAAGTAAGCCGCTTTGCGCGGGCGGAGGGGAAAACGACCAGCGACGTCGTCCGGGAACTGCTGGAGGAATATATATCCAGCCGCGATATCGCCGCCTATGTGGACGGCCTCTGGGAAAAAATCGGGACGCGGCTGGTCTCGCAGGGCGTCACAGCCGACCGGATTTCCGAGGCCATTCAGGAAGTCAGACGGGGCCAGGCATGAGGGTCGTCCTGGACACCAATGTTTTCATCTTCTCCTTCTTCGGCGGCAATCCGAGAGCAATCATCGATTTATGGAAAGATGGCCGCCTGACACTCTGTCTTTCGCAGGAAATCCTTGATGAATACATCGAAGTTCTCCGTCGCCTGGGACTCGACAATACGCAGGAGATGGAGGAATTGCTGAAGCTTTTCGCCACCGGCTTCCACATTGTATTTACAACCAGAACGCCGGAAGTTCACGTCGTCGCTGACCCGGACGACGACAAATTCATCGCCTGCGCCCTGGCCCTGAAGGCCCAATATGTCGTCTCCGGTGACAAGGCGCTGATTGATGTACGCCGGTATCAGGGAATAAACATTGTCACACCCCGGGAATTTCTTGAGATAAGAGGCGTTAAACCGTAATCTGAGGGATCGCTATGGATATACTACTCACCTTTGAAGCCGCCGCCCAACTCCTCAAAATCAAACCTCACACCTTCCGCAAGCGGGCGAAGGAGAAGTTCAAGTTGTGATTCATAAAGCAATAATTATCTTGACTTATAAAGAAATTTAAATATTATTCACGTTATGAATGAAAA
>JAPLJQ010000276.1 GCA_026388495.1 Deltaproteobacteria bacterium
GCATTTAGAGAGTCTCAACAGAGCTCTGATCGAGCTTAATTGGAACTAAGGTGACGACGGGGAGTTACAGAAGCTTTGCACGAAGGTCGATGTAATCGCCTTAAAGGTCTCAACGGTAATCCCCCCGTCTTCACAAGACTAAGCAGCTAATTTTACATGATGATTATGTCCGTAATTCTCCATATATGTCGTATGATTGCGAGCCAACGCAAATATCATTCGCAGAAGCTTTCGACTGATGGCCACCACAGCCTTAACCTTTGGCATACCCCTGTCGAGCATTCTCAAATATTTTTCATGCATGATTCCATTGGTCCTTATGGTGTTGATAGCAACGAAAAACAACAGCTTGCGAAGATAAGAACGACCTCTCTTGGAGATGTGACGTTGGCCCCGATGTTTCCCGGAACTGATTTCGTAAAGATCAAGACCAGCCAGTTTCATAATTTCAGAGATGGTCTTGAACTGCTTGAAATCTCCCACTTCACCAATCAAACCGGCAACGGTTACTTCCCCAATCCCTTTGATGGAAAGAATGCTCTGGCTATAAGGAATTTTCTTCAGGTATTGACTCATCTGTTCCTCCAAACGGGCCATAAATTGAGATTCCCGCTCGATACAGGACACAAGGTGTCTGATTTCTGTAAGAATGCTTTCTTTTCCCTCGTCAATTCCTGCGGTGTTCCCGGCTGCTTCAAAAAGGGCTTTTACCTGGCATTGCTTCAATCGCCCCAAACTTATTTTTTTCAAGAGCGAGTGCAAACGTTCAAAACCAAGATCAACAATATCTTCCGGAGAAGGGTGGTTTTTCAAAAGATACAGGGAGCTTTTGGAAGTGAGCTTCTTAATGATCTGCATAAATTCTGGAAAAACAACAAAAACAAGATGATGCAGCTGATTGACCATCGCGGTGCGATTTTTGCTCGCTCGTTGCCTTGCCTGGGTAAGTCTCCGCAGTTCGGCAGCTGGACCTTTCGGTACAACCACAGTCAAGGCATGACCCAAAAAAATAACATCAGCAATAACCCGAGGATCTTTGCTGTCAGTTTTATTCGGCGAATTACCAGTCAGTTCTTTCAACCTCTTGGTATGCATGGGATTGACCTGAACCAATCTTACCGGCTTCTTTGCCAGAAAGTTCATAAGAGGTTCCGCGTATGGCCCGGTAGATTCAAATCCCACAACAACCTCCTCAAGATTCTTTTGCTGCTTAAAATGAAGAACTTTCATCCAAAATTCTTCATAACTCTTTTGACCGTTATGAAATGGAAACGGTTTTATATCTTGGCCATCCGGCCCTCTGAAATAGCCATGATGAATCGCTTTCCCTATATCGATGGCCACAATCAGCATTTTCTCGTTGACGGTTTTCAACTTTTTTGTTTTACTGTTTTTCACGGCTATGCTCCTCCTTTGGCTTGGGTTATACCAGCTGGCTACTGGCTCAAGCCATTGTGAGTATAGCCTTTTTATGTTCATTGCAAGGCCTGGCTGCAATATAGCTCGCTTTGCATAACTTCTCCATTCGTCATTCCGGGCTTGACCCGGAATCCAGGAAATACTTGGTAATACTGGATTCCAGCTTTCGCCGGAATGACAAAATTGCCGGTTCTATACGGTTACGCAAAGGTCTCTCGTTGTATATCGTTTTTCAAGCGCTGCCCTCGCAAGGCATTTTATACCAATCTGCCGTCATCTGCAAGCAGTTATCAGGGGAAGGCGGGAGGAGTGAGGGGTATTGCTTCGTCACTTCGCTCCTCGCAATGACAGGAATTGATTTATGATATCCATCGTATAATCGATCTGCTCTTTGCCAATGCCCGGATAAGTTCCCAGAAAAAAGGTATCGTTCATGATAGGGTCGGTGTTGGGCAGTTCTCCGATTTTACGATGGACAATGTTCAGATAGGCCGGTTGGCGCAGGAGATTGCCGCCGAACAGGTTACGCGTTTCGATGAGATGGGTATCGAGATGGTTTGTTAAGTCTGTACGCGAAAACACGACATTCTCTTTTACCGTTACAGGAAAAGCAAACCAGGCCGGGTCGGATCCTTCCGTGGCTTCGGGAAGAATAAAATATTTATCGAATTTCTGGAATCCTTCCGTCCAATGTTTGAAGTTGTTGCGGCGGATATCGCAGAATCGATCCAGTTTTTTTAGCTGTTCCACGCCGATGGCGGCCTGAATATCTGTCGCTTTCAGATTATAACCGATATGGGAATAGACGTATTTGTGATCGTAGCCGTAGGGAAGATTGCCGTATTGTCCTGAAAAACGCCCACCGCAGGTGTTGTTTTCTCCGGGTCCACAGTAACAGTCGCGTCCCCAGTCTTTGAGCGAACGGATGGCCCGGGCCAGGGTTTCATTCGAGGTCAGGACGGCACCACCCTCGCCAAGGGTGATGTGGTGGGCGGGGTAGAAACTGCAGGTGGCCAGATGACCGAAAGAACCGACGAAGCGGGCTTGGGCAAGAATCTGGGGACATGACCCGAATTCGCCAGAATTCGGTATCGTGTCCCCAGATCCTTGACTTGGATTCAGGGTATAGGTCGATCCCAAAGCGTCGCAGCAATCTTCTATCAGGAAGAGATCGTGCTTCTGGGCAATTCTGATCACTTCGTTCAGTTTGAAGGGATTGCCCAGGGTGTGGGCGATGAAGATAGCCCGTGTTTTGGATGTAATGGCCTGTTCGATCTGTTCGGTGATGACGTTGTAGGTGGGGATTTCTACATCCACGAAAACGGGAATCAGGTTGTTCAGGATAATGGGGTTCAGCGTGGTCGGAAATCCGGCTGCGACGGTGATGACTTCATCGCCCGGTTTGAGGCGGCGATCGCCCAGGAGGGGGGAGGTGAGGGCGGTCAAGGCCAGAAGATTGGCGGATGAACCCGAGTTTGTCAACATGGCGTATTCCACGCCGATTTTGGCTGCAAGTTCCGTCTGGAATTCCTCTGCAAAACGTCCTTCCGTGAGCCAGAAATCGAGAGAGGATTCCACGGCGGCCTGGATTTCTTTTTCGTCAAAGATACGGCCGGCGTAGCGGACAGGGGTCTTGCCGGGAATGAATGCCTGTTTCGCGTTTCGCACCTGATGGAATTGGGCGACGAGGTCGGCGATCTGTTGTCTAAGTTCGGGTTCGGTCATTGTTGTTATTCCCATTCATCTATGAGACCTTTGAAAAACTCCCATTTCTGTCATTCCGGGCTTGGAGACTGTGTCGCAATTCACTTTCGTGTCATTTCGAAGCGAAGCGAGAAATCTTGATTCTAAGAATTTAAGGAACCTTTCTTTAATGGTTTTTGAATGGCTGCGCTTGATGCGCGTTGAGCCGCAACGGGGGCATTTGGTCATGAAGATTCAAGGGGGTGTCGGGAATATGCGGGGGAGAGATATCCCCGGATTTCCTAACTTATAAGCCATTTCCAGATGGGAATTACTTTTATTCTAATCCATTACGCTATTCAATCCCCGAAGTTCTCTTTCAAAGGTCTTTTTATTCGACATCTCCCAGCATACCTGAATCAGTTGCGTCTCGCCCGAAATTCTGTGCCGAGTAAAGAAATCAACTTCACGCCCGTCTTTTGTATTGACATATTCCGCTTCATATCCCCCGCGGCGCAGGTGCATAAATACCATGGATTCCAGTAACTGCCCATAATTATATGAATTACGAAAGGTCATAGCATTCAGAAGTCCGGTATCAATGGTGTAGATTTTAGCCGGGTTGATCAGCCTTGATTTTTCAGAACGACTGTGAATGGGAACTTTGTAAAACAAAAAAGCATCTGTCAAATGATCAAGATATTCATACAAGCTGTTCTTTGTACATTTGATCGACATGCTTTTCATGGTGTTAAAGAATTTGTTAACACTGAATTGCCCGCCGGAAGAATTCATAATATGGCGGACAAGGTGCTTAAGCACAAGAACATTGCTGACCCTATGGCGCTCAATGATGTCTTTCAGCAAGACAGAATCAATATAACCTTGCAATATTTCGATGCGAAGATCGCGATCTAGTTTCTGTACTTCCGGGAAACCTCCGACTTCAAGATAATCTTTTGCAGCCTTGCGTAATAAGGAGGCCGTGTTCGCGCCAAACGTTTTGGGTCTGTCGGGAAAAAGTCCGTGAAATTTCAAAAATTCCTCAAAACTGAACGGGAATATTTCTATCGGCAAAGAACGCCCCCGTAAACTGGTGGCTATTTCCGAGCCAAGTAACTTTGATGATGATCCGGTAATGAAAATTTGAAGATTTTCTGTATCAAGCAAACGCCTTATGAACATTTCCCATTGATCAATTCTCTGTATCTCGTCAAAGAAAAAATAGCACCGGGCATTTCGATGTTCAGGATATTTCCCGAAATAGACATCAAGGATTTCCTGAAAGTAATTAACGCTAAATTCAAGCAACCGATCATCTTCAAAGTTAAGATAGAGTATCTCCTCTTTTTTTATTCCCGAGAACATCAGATCTTTTATTTTCTGATAACAAAACCAGGTCTTACCCGCTCGTCTCATACCGATGACGACATCCGCCTTGCCCTTTACTTCATAAAATTCCTTATTTCTGGTTACCAGATCAGGCAATTTCCGTTCATGGAAATCATCAATAAGTTGCGAAATTATATTCTTCATGACGGGCATACTATCTTGTTATTAGAGATAGTGCAATTTATTTCTATCTCTTTTTTAAAGATAAACTGGAAGGGTCTTTTGATTTTTCCGAAATCTGTGCAAGGGAAAAGTGATCCCTCAGCAGGCTATAGATGTCCACGTAGTCGTTCCATTCAATCTTGTACCTGACCTTCGATATCCCCTTGTTCCTGAGACCTTAGCATAACCCCTCTATTCGTCATTCCGGGCTTAAAGACTGTGTCGCAACAGGAAAAAATGTCATTCCGAACGAATGTGAGGAATCTTAAGACTTTGAAATTATTAAAATCAAGATTTCTCGCTTCGCTCGAAATGACACGAAAGTGAATTGCGACACAGTCTCTTGACCCGGAATCCAGGAAATACTTGATAATACTGGATTCCCGCCTTCGCGGGAATGACAAATTAGACCCTATACGGAGAAATTCAGGTCTCAAATAGGGCTTATATGGGATGATGCCTTTCATGATCTCCTGTGATCCTTCCCGATCATTTATTAAAAGGGGTGCCGGTGAACCGGCACTTGGAAGCTTATGGTATTATTAACGAATCTCCGAAGTGCAAAAAGTTTTGCCTTCTGAAAAAACAAGTGCTGAGTGCTGAGTAAAACTCATTAGTTTTGGGGTTTTTTTAGGGATGAGCGGAGGCCGCCGATTATTCTGCCTGTTTCTATTGCCATCTCATGTACGCTGTCAAATTCAGCTCTGGAAATGTAACCTATGTCTAATGCGATATATAGCTGTGATCGGACTTCCGCGCACGAACCCTTTGCGATAACCAGAAACTGGTGAAATTCTGCTCTGCCTGCTCGTTCAAATCCTTCGGCTATATTGGACATTATTGAAACAGCAGCCCGTTGAATCTGGTCTCTTAACCCGAAATCCCTGCTGAATTCCTTTCCATTCGTCAATTTATAGATAGCCGTCACCAATTCTCTCGACTTCTGCCAAGCAATCAATTCTTCAAATTTGCTGATCATTGCTTTTACTCAGTCCTCAGCACTCAGTCCTTCATGCCAAGTTCTTTGACGGCTGTGACGGCGGGGCGGCCAGATACCTGTCGATTCCCGTCTTGAGGCTGGTCAGGGCAGTCCGGAAATTGGTCTTGTCTTCGTCCGTCCAGGCCGACGTATCGATGGACCGGATCTTCGTCATGGCCTTGTCCATCATATCGAAAAGGGCCTGGGGTTCGTTGGGATCTTTCTTCTGCCGGGTGGTTTTCCCCTTCTGCTGCTTGGCCTTATAGGCGTTGTAGGCCGACGTCATGCCCCGTTCCTGCTTCTTCCGGGCGATTTCGATGAGTGTGGCCCGGGTAATCCGACGGTCCCCCCGGCACTCGTCACGGATGGCCAGGGGCAGCTTGTTGAGGGTGAGGATGTCGCCGACGGTCGTCCGGGCCTTGCCGACGATGACGCCCATCTGTTCCTGGGTATATTTCTGCTCCGTCATGAGGCGCTGGAGGGCCTCCGCTTCCTCGACGGATGTGAGGTCCTGGCGGAGGAGATTCTCCACGAGGGCGATCTCCGTATAATTGCCGTCGGCGATGTAGATGCCGGGCGCGCCTTCGACGCGTTCACCAGCAAGATTATACGCCGCCAGCACATCGATCACGGCCTGCTCGATCTTGTTCACGAACTGCCGGGCATACAGCTTGCCGCCCGGCTTGTTGCGGCGCAGGTCCATCAGCAAGTAAATCACCACCTGGCCGGGGCCGTGATAGGTCACTTCGCCGCCACGGTCGGTCTGCACCACGGGGATGGCAGTGGCGCCGGCCAGCAGGTGCGCGCGGTCCGCGCCCAGGCCCAGCGTGAACACCGGCGCGTGCTCGACGATCCACACTTCGTCCGCCGTCTCGGGCGTGCGCGCATCCGTGAACGCGCGCATGGCGGCGAACGTGGTGTCGTAATCGGCATGGCCT
>JAPLJQ010000175.1 GCA_026388495.1 Deltaproteobacteria bacterium
CGATGACCGAAGCGGAGCGGTTTAAAAAAGTTTCTTTCGTCGGTGATGAGTCTCTCGGCTCACTTGAATCGACGGTCCGTCTGGTCAAGAATTGGCAGTTGTACAATCTGACGGCGCTCATCAGCGATACCAACAATTTTGCAAGTCTCTCAAATGATTCAACATTACAGAAATACCCGGAGATCACGCTGAAGGCAATAAAAAGGCCCCTTTTCGGCACCCTGCTTAATGTTGAGCTTGATTCAATTTATGATTATTATTACAGAACGGTGGGGCAGAGGGGGCATCTTTTCGATATGCAACCCGTTTTATCCATGCCCCTGAACCTGGGTGACTATCTTCAGTTGACGCCGCAGTTAGGCGTGAAGGGTACATACTGGAATAGAGATGACTCGCTTGAGACGACGCAGACTACAAGCGGTGATCGTACGCTCTACACCGCCGGTGCAACCGCTACGACTGAAATCCACAGGATATTCGATCTGGGCGGTAAGAGGATTGAAAAGATACGCCATGGCATCAGGCCGGAATTCACATACACGTATGTTCCCTATGTCAATCAGAGTAATATACCGGATTATGCCGTCGGCATTTCCGAACAGAACACCGTCACGTATGCATTGACCAATACGTTTCTGGCAAAACTGAGGGAAAAAGGGGGCGGAAAAAGTTACCTTGAATTCCTGCGTTTCAGGCTGGCCCAGACGTTTGATATTAAAGAAGCAACACGGATTGAGATTACCCCGGGGGATAGAAAACCATTAAGTGATATCACTATGGAGCTTGATGTCAAACCTTTGCAATATTTTTCGTTTTCCGCCCGTAACAACTACAGTGTGTATATAAACGACTGGAATCAGACCAATTATGATTTGAATCTGAATGACTCGCGGGGAGATACGGCTATCATCGGATATCGCTACACCAAGTATTCACTCGATGGAATAAACACCGCTACTTCAACAACACCTTTTTCCTCGTACCGATATACACAGTCTCCTCTTCAGGAAATCAACCTATACCTTAAGGCCGCGGTAACGAAATCGATCGATGTTATTCACATTCTTAGAAGAAATGAATTGGACAAAAAAACATTGGAAAGCACCTTTGGCCTTAATTATCGCAAACAGTGCTGGAGTGTTGATATTCTCTTTTCCGAATCTCAGACTGACAGAACTTTCACGGTACTCTTTTCCATTTATGGCCTGGGAAAAGCAGGGAGTTCGGCAACGACGGCACGATAACAAAAAAAAAGACGCCCCTCAGGTTTTATCTTGACAAATATTAACAAATTGCGTATTTCTCACTTTTACTTTTGAGATGTGTTAGGTGACTCTATGAAAACATATGATGCAAAAAAAGAGAATATTGTCAGGAACTGGTATCTTGTGGATGCGGATGGTCAGGTTCTGGGAAGGCTTGCCAGTGAGATTGCGAGACGCCTGCGGGGGAAACATAAGCCCGTATTCACGCCGTATGTGGATACGGGGGACTTCGTTATTGTCATCAATGCGGAGAAGATTTCTCTCACAGGGAAAAAACTGACGGACAAGATCTATTATAATTACTCAGGATACCCCGGGGGACTTAGAGAAACAAATGCAGGGAAATTGTTGAAAGACCATCCGGAAAAAGTTATACAGTATGCCGTAAAGGGGATGCTTCCTAAAAACTCCCTGGGAAGAAAGATGTTGAAGAAACTGAAGGTCTATGCCGGAGGCGATCATCGTCATGAGGCGCAGTGTCCCCAGACGCTGACATTATAAACGGAGATCTTTAAAAATTCTTTCTGTGTCATTGCGTAGTGAATCAATCTTGATATATGGGTTGCCATGGTGTATCCTTCCTCCGTTTGGGACGCCTCGCGATGACCGAAACAGCAATATTTCGAAAACCAGGAAGATCGCAATGCTGAGTAATATTCCAATTTGGAGATAGATATGACGGAAAAACGTTTTTATGCCACGGGAAAAAGAAAATGCGCTACCGCCAGGGTATATATGAAGGAGGGCGGTGGAAATCTGATCATCAATAAGAGAAATTTTGATGATTATTTCACGAGAGACAGCCTGAAAATGCTTATCATGCAGCCCCTTGAAATGGTGGGGGCAAGAAGCAAGTTTGATTTTTACGTGAATGTAACCGGCGGGGGCATGGCCGGACAGGCTGGTGCAGTCAAACATGGTATTACCAAAGCCCTTCTGGAGTATGACGTGGAATTAAGGGCGGTGCTGAAAAAGGCAGGGTTTCTGACCAGAGACTCACGTATCAAGGAAAGAAAGAAGTACGGCCAACCAGGAGCAAGGAAACGCTTCCAGTTTTCAAAACGATAGAATTCCCAAGGGAGGCTCATACAGCCTCCTTTTTTTTGCAGAAACTTTCAAACTGCCATCGCAAGGCCCGCAGGGCTGCGGCGGTCTAATATGTTGAGATTGCTTCGCTTCGTTCGTAATGACCCATCAAGTTTATTTAAATATCTATAGCGTCAGTGGGGAAAATGTATGATTAAAATTGGCATCTATGGAGCAAGCGGTTATACCGGTCAGGAGCTTCTGAGACTTCTTTTGCGTCATCCTGAAGCCGGGGTTGTGGCTCTCACTTCCAGAAGATATGCAGGCGTTCCTTTGGCGGATATTTATCCGGTGTTTTTGGGATTAACGAAACTTTCCTTTATGGATGCGTCCACCCGTGACGTGGCGAGTATGTCTGATGTGGTTTTCCTGGCTTTGCCTCATGGGGTGTCCATGCAGGTGGCCGGCGAGTGTTTGAAAGCTGGGAAAAAGGTGATCGATCTCAGTGCCGATTTCCGGCTGCGGGACGCGGGAACCTACGACGAGTGGTACA
>JAPLJQ010000431.1 GCA_026388495.1 Deltaproteobacteria bacterium
GTCCGCTTGAACCACATTGTGTTTGAAGAGCTGTCAACCGTCGAACCCGACTCTGTCGTAGACCCAACCACCCAATGGGAACGTCAGTCCATCACAGTGCTGTCGGACTTTATGTTCCACGGGATGAATATCTCATCGGCTAATCAAATCGCTCAGTGGACAACCGATGAGACATTTACTTCTCAGGTCAACTACGAACTTAAAACGCCTTGTAAACTCGTTTGCTCCTTGCCAAATGGACCTGACATCGACTTATCTCCAAATGAAACGTTTGTCTCGCCACGAGCGGTTCTTGTTTGTCATGCTTCGACAGAACGGGAGCTGCGCGGAAGAGACATCCGGCAAACATGGAAGGGGTTAGCCCCGTGGACGCATGACAACCCACTCATGCTCCACCTCACCTCGACAGCTGATGAGACTGTACGCACCGCTATCGACCAATGTGCCGAGTGCGGCTTTGAGATGGTGATCTTTTCGTTCGGCTCTCCGTATGAGGATCAGGTGACTATGGATGAAAGAGAAAAAACAGACATGCTCAGGGCGGTGTTTGATGCGATACCCTCACTGGTTTTTGTGGTCGACCAAGACGTGAGGATTCAAGAGTACAATACGGCAGCTTCCGATCTCTTTATGGCCGAGAGGATGACCGTACTTAAACAGCGTGCCGGCGAAGTGTTGCACTGCCTGCATTCGACCGATGTGCCTGAGGGATGTGGTCGAGCTCCATTCTGTAAGGACTGCATTATCAGGAATTCCGTCACGGAAACCTCCCAGGGGAGACGTGTTGTCCGTCATCGCACCAGATTAGAACTCATCCGAGACGGGAACAAGGTAGAGATTTACTCGCTGATAACCACTTCACCTTTTACCTTCAAGGAGAGGCCGCTAGTGTTGCTCGTAATTGAGGACATCAGTGAGATAGCCGAGCTTCAACGCATCATACCGATTTGTGCTATCTGCAAGAAAGTCCGAGACGACAAGGAATCATGGATGCGGATCGAAGCCTATTTCAAAAATCATTGGGACGTCGACTTTTCTCATGGTCTTTGCCCGGACTGCTATAAGATCGAAAATGGCAAACTGAAATCATACATGACCGAACGGGGCACCCCAGCGGACGCGGACAAGCCGCGCCGCTGAGCTTTTCGTTGGGTGAGAATTGGGGACATCCACTGATTAACCTGGCCTTTGAATTACAAAAAATATTTGCTATTGGTATTGGAAAGGTATAATATATATACCATGAAGTTCGAGTTTGATTCTGACAAAAGCGATCATAATAAAAAGAAACACGGGATCGATTTTCTCGAAGCACAGGCGCTATGGGAGGATCCCGATTATATCATCATTCCTGCCATAACGGTTGATGAGCCAAGATTTTTGGCAGTCGGCAAGATTGAGGGAAAATATTGGTCAGGTGTTATAACGTATCGAGACGAACGTGTAAGGATAATTTCGGTCCGCCGGTCAAGAAAAGAGGAGATTGACATATATGAAGGCTGAAGAATTCGATAAAAAATTTGATGATGCTGAGGATATTACAAAATATCTTGACGTTTCAAAAGCTCAAAGGCCGGGCCGGGAACAGAAAAGAGTGAATGTGGATTTTCCATTATGGATGATCCACCAGTTGGACAAAGAGGCAAAACGCCTGGGGGTGGCGAGGCAGTCCATTATCAAAGTCTGGGTGGCGGAACGACTAAAAAAATCAGCATGATTCTGTCTCTCGGAGAATTATGGACAGCTTCCCCTAAAACAAAAATGATCGGCGGTATCGGTAGATCGTTATTTATATCATATAGTTAAGTTAGTTCTGCATGCAGAACTGCTCTTGGATTTCATGGAAAAACCCCAGCGGCACAGGGGGTAGCCATCCTTGCTGAAACCCTTCGGATAGACCATCTTCTTCCTGATAATGATGGGAATAATGTCAAAGAATTAGTAAATGTCCTCATGATATTCATCTGCATCATAGCCCTTGTCCGGAATGATGCCCTTTCTCCTGTGAAGATACCCCGCTGCTTGCGGCGGGGAGCTTCATTCTATGTGATTTTCAAAGAGCTGGAGATGGTATTTTCCTGGGGGTAACTTTTTTCAAATCATTAAGCTTTTTGAGATCAAACGTTCCCCAAAGGCCTATTTTGTGGGTAAGTATGATTTTTTGCGTAATTTGGTCTTGAACAGGCTCTAATCAGTGGCTTTCCCTCCATTTTCATGCCAGGTTTTTGGAGAATGGAATGTCCAAAAGGACTTTGAGGGCATCGCTTTCTTGTGCCCGGACGAATGCTTCTGCAACTTTATCCAGCGGGTAGCGTCCGGTGATGAGCTTTTCCAGCGGCATATCGGGAAAATCGAGCATCATTTTGAGACCGTCAGCGAGTCTGCCGCAACGGGAACCCAGGAGCGTCTGTTCATGGATGACGATAGGCGCGAGGTTGACATCCCCCTGGATGGCGACGGTCGATTTGAGAACGATCGTTCCCCGGGGCCGGCAGAGAGACATGGCCGTGACGATACCCTGTCCGGAACCGGTTGCTTCCACGACGATATCCTCGCCCGGTTCAATCCCTTCCGTATTTAAAGCGGTCTTGATTCCATGCCATTGGGCAAGACCCAATTTCTCGGGATGGTGGCCGACGATCGTCACATCGGACGAGACCGTCGCCAGTGCCCAGGCACAGAGAATGCCCAGTCGTCCATCACCCAGAACCACGATCCTTTCCGTCCCTTGGAGCGGCAGTTGTTCAAGGATTTCACAGGCTGCAGACAGGGGTTCCGTCAGGACGGCCCGTTCATCGGGGATCTCTCTCGGGACGATGAAAAGGTTCGCGACCGGCAGGATGCAGAATTCAGCCATACAGCCGTCGTGGTTGACGATTCCCAGTGTCGTCCGGTCTGGACAGTGACGGCCCAGCCCCCGGGCGCACCAGGCACACCTGCCACAGGCGGCATTGATCTCGCCGATCACCCTTTGGCCTACCCAGGCTGCATCGTCGCAGCGATCAACCACACCGACGAACTCATGACCCAGGACGCCATTAAACCCGAGATATCCTTTCATGATCTCCATATCGGTCTTGCAAATGCCCGCCAGTTGCACGTTGATCCTGGCCCAACCGGGTTTTGTTTCCGGTCGGAGATAATTCTTTACATATCTGAGTTCCTTGTCAAATACGGCTGCCGCCATGGTGTCCATGCTCCCCCCCCTCAAAAAGCAATTCCTTATCAAATTGAAAGCCGAAACACCAATTAAAGGTTCATCCGGTTCATGCGTACTTTTGATTTGATAATCTGGTTGAAATGGGCCTTGTCTGAGGTACATCTACGAGTCATTGTTGTCGCCATGAAGGGAAAAGTAAAGATTTACATCTAAAATCTTGGACTCTGAGGCACGGAGGCAAATTGTCAGACTTCCGTTCCCGACATTTTCTTCTTCGTTCCACCTTTTTTCCTGGACGGAACCAACTTCTTGGCTGCTTTAGAAGATTCCCGGACTGACAGTCTTTCCAGAACAATTCGCTCGGCTTCAAGCCAATTTTCCACTTCCAGGCCGGAGATTCCCATCTGTTCGTAGATTTCGTAAGCAACCATGGCAATTTCTTCTTTGAGATCCTGTTTGCTATCCATGATTGGCTCCTTTTTCATTATTGAGTCGAGTAGACCGGTTTCTCCCGATATACAGGTTGACATTTATTTTCTCTGTTTGCCGCCTGGTTTCTTGGCGGCGCCACAAGATTTCAACCATGTATCCGTTGGCCCCGGCATCTAAAACAACAACATATGGTTATCATAATTACCGAGAAAATAACATCATTGATAATGCCAATGATTACGTTGAAATCCAGTATGTTTATATGAAAATCCCCCCGACCCCCCTTTGCTAAAGGGGGGCCGGGGAGGATTTTCATGTTTCGTTGTGCCCACGCCTGGGCATGGGGGTTTGTCGGGGTTGACGATTTGTGGAGGAAGCACCGTTTCATCGTCGGGCGAGATGCGGTTGCCGCAGAAGACGTGGGACCAGAAAAGACGCCACCGACCGGCGCGGGGACTTTCGCAAGCGATTCTATTTTGCATCTACATTGAGCGATCGGCCGCATACCGGGCACTTGCCGCCGGGCGGCAGATCGGCTTTCCTGAATTCGAAGGTGCAGTGCCCGCAGGTGATAAACGGCGCGGTCTCGGCTGGGCGTTGGTGTTGTTCTTTTTCCGGGACGACGGCCCGTTTCTTGCTCTCGAGCGCCTTTTGAGCCAGTTCCGTGCGGACTTCCGGGGTAAGCGAACGTTTGACGGCGTTGAGCATATGGGCAGCCATGATCCGTGTTGCGATGCGGACGTAGGTGAAGTGGTAGCCGCCCTCCGGGTCTTTCCATTGAATGCATAGACGGTAGGCCTCGCGAATGGTGGTTTTCGGAAACAGGAAAGCCAGCGGTCCCAAGAGCAGAAATCGGCCTATGGTGGGGCGTCTTCGGACCGAGGAATCGTCGAGGAGCGAGACATCGACCACGCCGTCGAGGGGGATGCGGCCGAGTTCTTTTTCGCCGTCGTGTAGGATGAGGGCTTCGTGGGTTGGCAGGCAGGCGACTATCCTGTCGGCCGGGACGGCGTCCAGCAGATCTTGCAAATCAGGGACACCCTCCCTATTAATATCAGAAGTTACAGCGTTCATTCCAATGCGAAATCTACGTGAAACATCGTCCCATGTCTATTATTTCTTTCGGGAAGAAAGTCGCAAAAAATAAATAAAAATAATGTGTCCAAGTTTTACGCATTTCTTCTTGTATCCAAATA
>JAPLJQ010000439.1 GCA_026388495.1 Deltaproteobacteria bacterium
AACGTATCAAAAGACAGGGGGATTATCAACTTGAAATCATGTTCCTGATCAATCCATCATAGATGTATGCTTCACGCCCGCCCGACGATTACCGGGAGTTTCGCTTGCATTTCAAAGAGCAAGCCGGTACATTGCACGAAGATTAATGATAGCCCTTTAAATTTTATGAAAGAATCATTGTTGATGAGTTCGTAAAATGTCGTCATTCCGGCGAAAGCCGGAATCCATAGTATACGTAACTGCTGGAAATAACTTGATTCCGGATCAAGTCCGGAATGACAAAATGGGTATTTTCAGACTTTTTGCGAGTTCGTCATTGTTTGCCATGCAACAAAAATACTCCAGAATATTCCTGAAACCGGGCCGGGAAGCCTCACTTCGCCGGGGACATCCGTGGCTTTTTTCCGGGGCCGTATTGTCTGTCGAAGGACGTCCGGAACCTGGCGACGTGGTGGTTGCGGCAACGCATAAAAGAGAATCGCTTGCCCTGGGATTCTACAATCCCCGTTGCGACATCGTCTTTCGATTGCTGACCACGAATATGGATGAAACCATCGACGAGAGCTTCTGGATTCGGAAGATCCGGACGGCCATGGAGCTAAGAGAAAAGGTGATTCCGCGGGGAACAAACGCCTGTCGCCTCATTAATGCCGAGGGCGACGGGATGCCCGGATTGATCGTTGACCGGTATGATCGTTATCTGGTTTTTTCCATTGCCACGGCGGGGATTGAAAAAAACCGAGAGGTAGTTCTGGACGGTCTGCTCCGCGAGATAAATCCTGAAGGGATCTATGAGCGCAGTGAAGGCCGGGCGAGACAGCTTGAGGGGCTTGAGGATCGCATTGGCTGCGCCCACGGGAATTTCCCCGGGACAGCGGAGATCACAGAGAACGGTCTTCATTTCAGGGTGGACATGCTTACGGGGCAGAAGACGGGTTTTTTCCTTGATCAGAGATCCAACCGGGAGATTGTGGAGAAATTCAGTGATCAGGCGACGTGTCTCAATGCTTTCTCATATACGGGAGCATTTTCCGTTTATTGCGCCCGGGGCGGCGCGAAACGCGTCATCTCCGTTGACTCTTCCGAGGCGGCCAACGAGACGGCCCGGTGGAATCTTGAAAGCAACGGGTTTTCTCCCCATGAGTACCCCATTGTCCGGGCCGATGTCTTCAGCTACCTCCGTGAGACGGATGAACGCTTCGATATCATGATCCTCGATCCTCCCGCCTTTGCCAAAGCCAAAAAAGACGTGGCGAAAGCCGCAAGGGCTTATAAGGACGTCAATCTTCAGGCTGTCCGGCGCATCAGGGACGGGGGCATCCTTGCTACCTTTTCCTGTTCCAATTACATCGACGAGGACCTTTTCGGAAAGATTGTCGCAGGCGCCGTCCGGGATGCGGGGAAGACGGCCCGCCTGCTTCAAACCCTCGGCCCCGGCCCGGATCATCCAACAAATCTCGCCCATCCGGAAGGGCGCTATCTCAAGGGGTTGCTGCTTCACATATCTACATGATTTATTAATGATTTTACGTATTGCGATTTTTCTTATTTTTTGATTGACGTATATGCATTTGAGTATTAGAATGCTCTAAAATGTCTCGCGAGGTAATCAGCATGAGGACAACCATAGAAATTTCGGATCACCATCGCAGCCTTCTTTTATCGCTGGCCGCCAGGAAAGGTATGCGCGGCTACTCCGGCATTATTCAGGAAGCGTTGGATCATTATATAGAATGCCAGGTAAAGTCCGCAGAGGCTAAAAAAGAAGTTCTGAAAATGAAAGGTAGCTGGACATCGGATGATACGAAGCAGACAAAAGCCAGAATCGATGAAATGAGGAAAAATTGGACGCCGCTGTAATTGCTGATACGGATGTCATCATAGATTTTTTCTCCGGCCGGGAACCTTTCGCTTCAAGAATCATGGATCTGGCAGATAAAGGCGTTCTTGCTTTAACGGCTGTGACGGTCTTTGAACTGTATGCCGGAGTAACCGGTTCACGGAGATTGAAACAAATCGATGATCTGGTATCCCTTCTGCCGGTTTACCCGCTGGAAAGGATAGATGCTGCGATAGCGGCACAGATTTACAGTGATTTGAAAAATACAGGGCTGCTCATCGGACATCAGGATATTTTGATCGCCGCCATATGCATGTCCCACGATTTTCCATTAATGACCAGAAATATCGAACACTTTTCGAGAATCAAACGACTGAAACTTTATACCCTCTAACCAAACTTTCCTATGTATCTTCTTTGAAAGAATGATGAAACCGTAAAAAGTCTTAAATCATTTTTGCTTTTGAAAGCTTTAAATTTCCTGTATAATTATTTTTATGGTAACATGTTGTAATGCATTGGTGAAATCATGACAACGCCCCAATCAAATTCTCTGTTGCGCAGATTTTCTATTTTTTATGTGGGATTCGCCGTAATCCCCATGATTATTCTTTTTTATCTCCATAGTCTCTATGACGAGACCGGCAGCTTTATTAGAATTTCAGATACCCATTTCAGTCTTCTTCTGGTTCTGGTCGGAATCATCTCTCTCATCGGTTTCGTTGGCATGCATACGGCCCTCAGGCGGATTGTAACCTTTACGGAAAGCATCAAAAAAGCCGCTTTCGAAAAAGTCGATGAAAAAGTGCTGATAGAACTGGCCAAAGAAGAGGGGGAAGTCGCCGAACTGGCCAAGTCATTCGGTCAAATCCTGAAACGGCTTGACAATAATCTGCATCAGCTTGAGGAGACAAAAAAAACGCTCCATGACGTTCTGAAAAAGGTAAGCGAAGTTCTTTCTTCCGTTGAAAATTTCGACAATTTGATTCGTCTGGTATTGGAAACAGCTATTGATGCACTGGATGCCAAACAGGGCGCCCTGTTTTCCGTCGAAGACGGCCACTACACCCTGAGAGCATGGGTTGGCAAAGAGGGCGTTCCTTCCGAGCAGGTGATGTCCGCTGCGCAAGCGTACCTGGATCTGATTACAAAAGAAAACAGGATATTTATTTTGCCGGCAATGGAAAGCGGCGAACAGACCGATAAACTGTTCGCCCCTCCACTGGTCTGTACGCCCCTCATCTACCGGGGGAAAACCTGGGGGGTTCTTTGCCTGTCCGGAAACCGTTATGGCGGAAATTTTTCGGACGACGATCTGACCATTGTTTCCAATTTGAGCCACCAGATCGCCATCGCTTTTGAAAACGCAAAATTGAATGAAGATGCAGAGCAAACATACTTTGAAACCATGGCGGCTCTGGCCATGGCAGTGGAAGCAAGGGATCCTTATTCACGCGGACATTCGGACCGTGTCGGTGAATATGCCCGGAAGATCGGGCAGTCGATGGACCTGCCGGAAAGCAGCATTCAAACCCTTTGGGATGCTGCAAGGCTGCACGATGTCGGCAAGATCGGAATCAGGGACGCCGTTCTGATCAAGCCGGGGACCCTCAACATGGAAGAGAGGGATATTATCAGAAAGCACCCGATCATCGGCGAAAGCATTGTATTACCATTGAAAACATTTAAGCATCTGCTGGATCCCATCAGGCACCATCACGAACAACTCGACGGCTCCGGATATCCGGATGGTCTCAAAGGGGAAGAAATCACACCCATTACCCGTATCCTGGTAGTCGCCGATATTTACGACGCCCTGATGACCAGTAGACCGTACCGGGAGGCAATGAATCCCGATGCCATAAAGAAAGAATTCGACCATCTTGTTTCCATCGGGAAAATCGATGCAGCAGTCGTCCGTCATCTGTATAACATGATTGACAGAGGTGAAGCTAAACCCCGAATAAAAGCCCTTTCTCCTTGACGCATATGCCAACTCATTGTATAAGTTCAGAAATATAGATTATGTATTGAGAGGTATCTTAACTGTGAAGGATTCTATCCAGAGAATCATCGCTTCCAGAAAAGGACTGTTCTGGGATAAAGGTTCGTTGGATCCGGAGGAAGACAAATTCGTTATCGTTGAAAGGATTCTTGAGCTTGGTACGGAAAGGGAGTCCCAAGCGGTTGTTTCCTGCTACGGCAGCGAATTCGTCAGGGAGGTGGTCCGTAACAGCCGGAACCTCAGTCCCAAAACGGTTAATTATTTTGCCAGGTTATTAGACATTTCCCGGGAGGCTACCCGATGTTTTTCCGATGTATCACCGCGGATATGGCAACCATTCTGAAAAGCCCGATCTTGAGGGATCTTCCCCCGCAAACATACCTGGCGGGCGGCACCGCTGTGGCTCTTCATCTTGGCCATCGACTCTCCGTGGATCTTGACTTTTTCACGCCCCATGACCTGGATAGCCTGCAATGGTACACGAGGCTGCAAACAGCTTTTCCCGGGGATTTTGAATTATCTGCTGTAAAAATTGAGAGGAATACCCTGGTTGTTACCGTGAACAGCACAGGATTCAGTCTTTTTGTCTATCCCTATGACCTCATTGAGACGCCTGTCTCAGATGACTCGCTGCCGACGCCGGTAGCCTCGCTCCGCGATCTGGCCCTCATGAAGCTTATCGCTATCAACCAACGCGGGGCGTGCAAGGATTTTATCGATCTGAAGTTCATACTGGAAAGCACCGGTTTCACTTTTGAGGCTCTTCTGCAGGATCTTGGCCGGAAATACGCTGTGGGCGAAGAGATGTTTTTTCAACTGAAGAAGAGTCTGATCTATTTTGACGACGCCGAGCGGGATTTGAACGTGAACATATATGCGACGGACAGTGGACGATTTGAACGACTTTCTGACCATACATGGCGAGTCACGAAACGTTATTTTGAGAATATGGTCATGACCGGAAAATTTTCTATTCCGGTGACATAATATTCCTCCTGTTTTTTCCTTATCCGATGGAGCGTGCAGCGATGGACGACGAAACGAAGTCAAAGCAGGAACTCATAAATGAGCTGATTGTGTTGCGCAGGAAAGTTGAGGACATCACCGAGCGCAAGCGAGCGGAGGAGGCGCGGCAGAAAAGCGAGGAGAAATTCCGGAACGTGTTCGACTGGGCAAGCGATGCGATTATACTGCATACCCCTATTACGGAGGGGGCACCCGGCCGGTTCATTGACGTGAACCAGATCGCGTGCCGTATGCTCGGGTATAGCCGGGATGAGTTGCTCACCATGGGTCCTCCTGATATCGTTCCCACTGAACTTCATCCCCTGATCGGAGAGATAAGCCGGCAGGCAGCAACAAAGGAATCCTTCCTTATCGAGGCCAGGCTCCTACGAAAGGATGGTACGACCTTTCCGGTCGAATCCAGCGCTCACCTGATCACCTACGAGGGGAAGAGGGTTTGGCTCTCCCATATTCGTGACATCACCGAGCGCAAGCAGGTGGAGGATGTGTTGCGAATCAGCGAGGGACGCTATCGCATGGCGGAGGCTATCGGACATGTAGGCAACTGGGAGTACAACCTGCAAACCACAAAGTTCTGGGGATCCGACGAGGCCAAGCGCATCTATGGATTTGATCCCGAGGCTTTAGATTTCTCCACTGATGAAGTCGAGAACTGTATTCCTGAACGGGAGCGGGTCCATCAGGCATTGGTCGACCTCATCGAAGCAGACAAGCCGTACAATCTGGAATTCGAGATCCACCCGAAAAACTCCTTGAAGCCAAGGATCATCTCCTCCGTCGCCGCGTTGAAGCGAGACGAACACGGCAACCCGCTGCTAGTCACGGGACTCATTCA
>JAPLJQ010000455.1 GCA_026388495.1 Deltaproteobacteria bacterium
CAGGAAAGCGCCCCCGTCGCCGTATCGGCAGCGGCCGGGGCTTAAAGGAGTAATAAAAAGCAGATAAATGCCCTGGATAGGCTGGCTCCCGAAAAGGCGGTATCCCTCACCGTCCTGCCAGGGCAAACATAATGAGGGGCAACCATGAGGGGGTTGTGCGCGGATCGGCGCGTAACTCCCTTTTGTTTTGAAAAGGGTTAAAAAAATAACGACCTATAAGGAGGCCATAAACATGAAGGAAGAGGATAAAGATAAAGCGTTAATTGAAGAGGCGCTCAGGGTGTACGAGATACCGCCGCAGTGGGTTTTCGCAAGCCGGGTAGATCGGCAACTCAATGCGGTGGTAATCGTCACAAATGGAGGCAAAAAGGTCATTCATAAGGCCGGAGAGAAGGCAAAATATAAGCTGACTATCGTAGAGATTGCCGGATTTCTACCCAAAGAAGAGCTTTTCTGGTCTGAAAGACTTAACCAGGGTATCCGTTTAAGTGAACTCAAAAAAAGAAATTAGATCGTCTTGAAAGGAGGAGGAAAAGGTTATGGAAACAAGAAGATATCATTCGCTATTGGGAGACATGGGAGGAGCCAAGCATTCCGGTGAGGTGGAGGTGGGGCTAGATGTAATGGAAAAATGTCAGGCAGCCTTGACAAAGTTGTTTATCCCGGAATATGATTCGCGGGGGGTAGGGGCGTTTAGGGGGTTGAGAGAAGCCTATGTCACCTTAACGGGTGATTCGGACATAAGGGGGTTTATCAATCTGAAAAATCTCTCACCGGATCTCCGGTCATGCCAGGATTTCGACTCCAGCTCATTCTCCACTGCGTTGGGAAACACAATGAATATGTATCTATCGAAGAAGTATAAAGAATTTCCGTACCATGAGGAGGTTCTGATTTCGGAAAAGAAAAAAGCCACCGACTTACGAAAAGTCCATTCCGAACAAGTGGGCTATTTTGGCGAGCTCCCGGATGTTGATACGGAAACGGAAGACTATTCTACTCTTGCCCCATATGCCGATACAGAAGCTCAATATGAAATCGGTAAAAAGGGGGCTGTTGTGTGGGTGACAGACAGCGTTATTATTAATGATAACATAGGTCTTATCCAAGGAATGGTGGATAGAATGTCTCGCTCAGCGAGAGTGGCTCATGCCAAATACGTGTGGAATTTTTATATAAACAACGCCACGTGCCCTGATGGCACCGCATGGTTTACGATAGGGCATGGCAATCTGGGCACCAACGCCCTGGATATTTCGCCACTGGTTACAGCAATCACGGCCCTTGCCAATATGACGGAGCCAGATCCTTCTAACGAAAAAATAGGCTTAGACCTGGCCACCTTTAACTGGAGCCTTGTTGCACCAATCGCCTTGTGGGATCTGGCCGTAAAAAAGAATCAACAGGACTCCTATTTTTCGGCGAATGATTTAACAACAAAAGAGCCGAATCCCTGTCAAAAACTGTTTGGAGACCGAAACGAGCGAATCATCACCTGCCCCTTTTTGACGGATGCAAATGACTGGGGCGTGATTCGGGACCGCGAAGATGTGCCTATTGTTGAAATGTCATATTTGTCTGGCCGTGAGGTGCCGGAATTTATATCAGTGTGGGGACCGACAAGTAAAAAAATTGGTCCGGGTGCTCCTGTGCCCGTCTTCAAAAATGACAAACTCGGCTTCAAGGTGCGCCATGAATACGGCGGCACTTTGGTTGATTATCGCGGTGCTTATAAGGCCATTATTGTTTAAAGCGTAGCGAATCCCAAAGCCTGAGATACTCCTCTCTTAGGCGTCCTGGCTGGTGCGGTGTTACCTTCGCCATGAGTAATACCGTACCGGCTTGGGACAATAGAGGTTTTTATGATGCAAAAAGATGGAATCAGCCCTTTTTTGAGTGATATAGCAAAAAAATATAATAAAAACATCCAATTTGTAATGTTTCTCAAATTGCCTGGAAACCAAGCTGGTATGGTGTTCTCGAGGAAGAGTTTTAGATCACACGAGATCCTAATAGATGATCGGAAGATGCCCTGTGTATATCATATTTTCCATACTCTTTTTCATGAGATAGCCCATGTAGTGCTCTCCCATTTCGATTATTCCAGTAATGAATTCATTGTCACAATAGAGGAACAGGAAAAGGAGGCCGACATATGGGCTTTCCAGGAAATTGGGATTTATGATGAGGTGGGGAGTATTAAGGAGGGGGAAATGGTGTGTTTTAAGTGTCTTCAATCACGTATACGAACTTGTATGAAAAAAATCTAACATGTCTCCTGCAATTCCTATTTGTGGCCGGTGTCACAGCCAGTCCGTTTATCTGGATATAGATTCTTCAGGAAACAGATCAATCGCCTGCCTGATGTGTGGTAATCGGCACCCAGGACACGGAAAGGGGTTTTATATGAGCGATAAAAAAGAGGGAATTGTGAAAGAAAATCAGGAAATTAAATTATGTACGGAATGTCATGAAAAACCGACTATATCAAAGGGGAGTTCCTTTTGCGCGTCATGTATGGCCAGAAAGGGAAACGAGAAGCGATGGCAAAAGGCCGTAGCGCCACCAGAAAAAGACAAGACCAAAAAGACGAAGGAAGACACGGCACGCGGCGAAAAGGCCCCTCTGGGGCCAAATATGACGGTCAGTATCGACTTCAATAAATACCCGCATATCTTTAAACGGGTTGAAGAACTTGCCAACGATCAGATCAGACTTGTCGATGCACAAATTATCTTTC
>JAPLJQ010000383.1 GCA_026388495.1 Deltaproteobacteria bacterium
AACCTCCCTTGACAGCTATGGTCATCTTTATCTGGGCTATGTAGGCTCTGCAATCGACAAGTATGGCGAGCCCAAGAATCCGGCTGGTTACCGTGATGATATCGGCTATTTTGTAGTCGATATTATTGTATGGAAAACGGGTGACCCCATTCTTATGGCTAAATTTTTTGAAGAAGCGAGTCAAAGAGATCCTGAAAAAGCGGCTTTGAAAGAGATTTCGACGAATTTCGAAAGGCGCAAAGAATTATTCGTGGCGGAGCAGAAGGCAAAAAGAGAATTGGCGGAAGCGGAAAAAGAGATTACAGCTTTACAGGAAGAAGAAGTTTCAGAATTAAAGGAGCCGGAGGAAATAGTCGCGGACGCTGGACCCATTGTCACCGCTGCGAAGGAGAAAGAGCTCCAAACAGTTCAGGAGCCTGAGCGAGGGAAAAATGTTCCGGCCGTAAGCCCGAAACCCCAAGCAGAAACAAAGCCCTTCCTGCCCCCGCAAGAAAAAGAAATCCCGAGCGCAAAGGTCGATGAAAAAGAGAAAAAGATCGCCGAGCTGACTGAACGGCTCCAAAAAGCGATGCAGGCATTGCACGACGTGGAAGAAATGAAAAAGCGGATGGCCGCACAACTGGCCGAACGAGAAAAAAAGGAAGCAGAGGTTGCCGCCCGGTTGGAGGCCCTGGAAATGGAAAGAACAAAACAACCGAAGAATATTCCGGTAATCGCTATCGCAACCCCCCAAGATGGGATTACGGTGGACTCCGAATACATCTCTCTTGCCGGTGTGGCCGAACATGAAAAAGGTATTGAAAAGTTCGAGATCCTGCTGAACGGTGAACCGGCGCATTCCAAAGATCAACGGGGGGCCAAGCTTGTTCAAAAAGCACTGAAAAGGATAGAATTTTCCGAGAGAATACGCCTGCGGGAAGGCAAAAATGACATCACCATCCTTGCGCAGGATAAGGAAGGGATGACCGCGGGAAAAACCATCGCCGTTCATATGGCCAAAAAAAAGGGAGAAATCTGGGCGGTGATTATCGGGATCAATCGATACCACAATCTTCCCTCCCTAAAATACGCTGTAAATGACGCAAGGGAAGTCTATCGTTACCTGATCGAAGTGAACCGGGTTCCGAAAGATCATATTTGGCTCCTCCTTGACGAAGACGCAACCCTGGATCGCATTCGCAGCGCTCTGGGAACGCAACTGCGGAGGAAAGCGGGGAAGGAGGATATGGTAATCATTTACCTGGCGGGGCATGGGGCTACCGAGAAAGATACCTCCAGCCCGGACGGGGACGGGCTGGAAAAATATATTCTTCCCCACAACGCCGATCCTAAGGATTTATACGCATCCGCCATACCCATGGGAGAAGTTTCCCGGATCTTTCAACGGATCAGCTCTGAAAAATTGGTCTTCCTCAGCGATACCTGTTACAGCGGGGCGAGCGGAGGAAGAACGATTCTTGCGTCGGGAGCCAGGGCAAATGTTTCCGGCGCTTTTTTGGACAGGCTTTCCCAGGGGAAGGGCAGAATGATCATTGCCGCCAGTGACGCCAATCAGGTGAGCGCCGAAAAAGACGAACTCAAACACGGAGTCTTCACCTATTACCTGTTGGAGGGGCTCGGCGGCAAAGCAGACTTTGATGGGGACGGGGTCATCACGCTGGATGAGATATACCGCTATGTTTCCATCAAGGTTCCCCAGGCGACCGGTCAGGACCAGCATCCCGTTAAAAAAGGGGAAATGACGGGTGATATCATCCTGGGCGTCGTGAAATAACCGTAAGCCGGGTCACCCTCCGGAACGGATTGAACGCGGCAATCCCCCCTTCCATTTCGCATCGGAAGTGAAAGATAGATACGCAAGTCAGCGGTTATCTGATGTGGATAGGAGCAGGAATCCTTATCTTTTGGTTCATGGCCATGAGTAAATGGTTAGGATTCTTATCGCGAAATGAACGATTTCACGCCGGGACTTCCTTCCTCCGGGCGATGGATACGTTGCCTCAAGGCTGCGTTCACCGGGAAGAATGGTCGGATTTCGCAAAAGAATCGGGTGAACACTTGGACCTCTTCGCTGCGAGGAGTTCCTGCCAGGTGCGGCGCTGGAGGAACGACCCCTCCACATTTGCCTCCATCTCCCGGAACAGGGTGAACGGCATGGCGAAACTGAGGAGGTTGTCGCCGAGTTGCTTGCGGATGTAGACCCGGGCGGAGAGGTCGGTCAGCCCCACGACGGCCCGCGGCCGCTCCGATTTCGCCTCGCTATAGGGATAAATGCCGATCGTCTGACAACCGGCGGCGTAGGGAATGATCACATTTTCGTTGTCCCCGCGACCGTAATTCGCCAGGACGACGAGGGCGGAGAGTTCGTCCGGATCAGCGAAAAAGATCACCGTCTGCGGCGTCTCCCTCGCCGGATCGACGTCGGCGAGCGGCCGGAAGACGACGTAGCGCTTCGGGATCTGCATGATCGGGAGGAACTCAACGAAGCGCTTCACATCCTCCGGCGTCTTGACGTAGCGCTCTCCGTGGAGGAAGTTGTCGAAGGACTCGGC
>JAPLJQ010000309.1 GCA_026388495.1 Deltaproteobacteria bacterium
GCACTCAAATTTATTACCTATAGGTGCATAGTAGTATTACTATGCAGGCTGCAACCTCGATTTACATCCGGGAGGATCTCAAAGATCAGCTGAACTCCCTGAAACGCCACCCGAAGGAATCTTATAACGATGTTATCGGTCGCCTGGTAAATCTTGCAGTTGATGAGGAGCCACTGAGTGAAGACGCTATCAAGGGACTGGAAGAATCTCTTGAGGAAATCCGGCAGGGGAAGTTGATCCCTGAATCAAAGATCCTGAAGAAATACGGGGTTGAATGAGGCTCTATACTATCAAGTATACACCCCGTGCAGACCGTGACCTCAGCAGACTTCCTCCGGATATCGCACGAAAAGTTGTCCTTTCAATCCATGAGATCAGGGAATCTCCCTATCTCTCCATCAAAAAAATGAAGGCATCCGATCCCAGGCATCCGATATACTCCTTTGCGGTCGGGAGGGGAGTGCGCGTCCTGCTCTCAATTCATGATGATGTATTGATCATCCACGTTCTCGAAGTCGAACACCGGAAACATTCATACCGGGACTTCTGATGAACGGTGCGAAGGCGCTGGAGCCGAAGGGAAGGGTGAGGAGAAAGATTCCTCCTTTCACAAAGAGCAGGAGCCGCTCAAAATCTCTGCGAAAATAATTCCTAGAACTGTTTTTTGATTTTTTGCGCTCAAGGTTTTTCAAAATAATTTCAAAAAGTTTTGGCAGCGGGCGTCAGATGCGAGGTTCAGGGCTCTTGAGATGGTTTCGGATATTCTTTACACACATATCAGCACTTGACCTGATCTGCTGGTCGGGATGGTCTAAGAGTTTCACGGCATCATGCAATGCCCCTTCATCGCTGCCCCACCCCAGCACATTCAGGGCGCCGGTGACAACATCCTGGTCCTCCGATGAGAGGCACTGGCGCATCTCGGCAACGGGCAGGGGTTTTAACTGTCTCAGCGAATCACATACTGCATTCCAGACTTCCCCATAGGGATGAGTGAAATACGGTATCACATCAGCAACTCCCTGGTCCTGGTCAAGCCCGGGCAGGATGGCAACAGCACCACAGACCTGCTGGATATTATCGCTCTTTAACAGGGGGTGGATCTGCGGGTAGATCGGGCGCCCGTACTCGATGAGGGCATCTGCGGCGTATGACCGGACCAGGTCATTCTTATCTGAAAGCGCGGTGATCAGGTGGGGGATCGCACGGTCATCCTTCGCATTTCCGAGCAGGTTGATCACCCGTTTACGGGCGTCCTTGTTCCTGGTCGTGATCACCTCTAATAGGTGGGGGACGGCAGGACGACCGATCAGTTCAAGTGCGGCCTTTGCCGTGGAATAGTGATCCTCTTTTTTGCCGATGAGCCATTTCACGAGAACCGGCACTGCCGGTTCCCCGATACCAGCAAATGCCTCAGGCACATTATCCCAGCGACCACCATCTTCAAACCTTTTCTTTTCCACCGCCTCAACTAACGGGTCAAGCGCAGATTTGCCCGCTTTCTTAATTATCCCCAGTGCCTCTTCAACAAGGTCAGGAAACGGGCAGTCGAGGTTGCCGATTGCTTTTTTTATCCGGAATTCCTCGGCAGTCTTCCAGGTAAACGACGGTAAATACACACAGATTGGTTCTTTTTTCATGATGACTCCGGGGATATGGTAATTATTACTATATTGTCTGCCATTGTGGGTGATAAGATCTATTGTGGGGATGTATGGTGGATGAGGTGGGGCTCGGAATGCCGGGACCAGATTGTGGATGGTGATATGACCTTTCATCGTGTGCAGTGTCCAATGGCATGGAGGGAATGTGGCTGTTGCTGGGAGAGATTGGAAGGATCCCTGTTGACACGGCACGTGTCCAATATGAACTCCGCGAAGAAGAAGCAGATTGTGCAGCAGCAGAGCAACCGCTTCGGGAACTGATTGGACACGATGCTACACGGCCACAAAAAATCCCGGACGATTCGTGGTGGCGGCTCGCAGAAAATCCGGAAAATATTTTTCTTGCGTGCGAGAAATCTCCGGAACTTTTTCCCGGGAAAATCTGTACACGCACGCGCCCGCAAATTAGGATTATCTTCAGAGGCTGTTGCATAACTCGAAAATAGTAACCCATTTGTATAATTGGTGTTGGAGAGAATACATTCCGGCAAAAATGCAGGGATATTTCTGACTTCAACAGACACAAAAGTACAATCGAAAATATTTATGCAACAGCCTCTTCAGCCCTCCAAATAACCTATAGAGTCCCTCTCGCATGTCTTTATAGAAACCCCCTGCATACTGTAAACATACGATCAGATTATGAAATTCTCTATTCTCATCGAACAAGATGAAGACGGGCGGTATGTTGTGGAATGCACCGATCTGCCGGGATGCATGACTGAAGGCGATACTCTCAAGGAAGCAATCGAAAATATCAATGAGGCAATTGTCGGCTGCATCAAGTCCCGGTTGAAGACAGCATCGGATAAGATCCATATAACGACCCTGCCCTCCCGCATGAGTATCGATGTCGATACTTCCGGAATAAATTATGCCTAAACTCCCGCGGGCAGGATGGGTGGAAAACCATGTTGAGGGCAGCCACCATATCCTGACAAAAGAGGGAAGTCAGGTTCACCTCTCAATCCCGGTTCATGCCGGACGGAATCTCGGTGTGGGTTTGCTGCGCAAACTTATCGATAAAGCCGGTTTAACCCAAAAGGATTATTGCGCATATTTCAAAGGCAAACGTAAGGAAGTCTCTTTACGCGAGGTTTGCATCCCGCAGGAACATGGGGCCACTTTTTCTCCACATATACTCATGACCGGAAGAGGGGTGATGCGGGCACATGCGGAATTGTTGGAATTGATTGGGCAACAAGACAGAAAGCCACAGAAAATCTGCGAAAATAATTCCTGAAAATGTTTTTTGATTTTTTGCGCTTGCGGTTTTTCAAAATATTACCAAAAAAGTTTTGGCGGCTCGCAGAAAATCCGGAAAATATTTTTCTTGCGTGCGAGAAATTTCCGGAACTTTTTCCCGGGAAAATCTGTACACGCACGCGCCCGCAAACCCGGATTATCCCCGGCTACCTAAAAAACCCGTCAAACCCCACATTCTCCGACGTGAATTCGATAGCGGGCTGCCAAGGGCATTTGCAGGCCGTTTCTTTCGAGAAACCTCATAAACTACGTGCCAGAAAAAGATGCCCACAGAAGCCCG
>JAPLJQ010000157.1 GCA_026388495.1 Deltaproteobacteria bacterium
CAGCATCGCTTCGATGCCGTAAGGATCTACCTCTATCTTCTTCAAGACCTCTGCCGCTTCGAACGACGATCTCAAGTGCAGACATCTCAAGCGGTAATTTCTTGAGGTTTCTCTTCGCATGTCTCCTCTGAACTTATCCCGATAATCCGATCAATTTCTGTGGCATTTAAAACCTCTTTTTCAAGCAATTCTGCGGCAAGTCTGTCGAGAACATCCATATGATCGGAGAGAAGCCGTTTTGCTATTTCATAACGTTCAGAGACGATTCGTGATATCTCTTTATCGATGCGCTCCGCTGTTGCTTCGCTGTAATCCTTATGGGGGGTCGCAAACTCGCGGCCCAGAAATATCTGATCTTCCTTTTTTCCGTAGCTGAGCGGTCCCATTTCATCACTCATGCCCCATTCGCAAACCATCTTCCTGGTAAGGTGCGTCGCACGCTCGATATCATTGCCGGATCCGGTGGTAAAATCTTTCAGAATCATCTCTTCTGCCGCCCTCCCCCCCAAAAGGATGGTGATGTTGTTTAACAGATATTGCTTGGGATAGGTGTGTTTTTCATCAACGGGTAATTGCTGGGTTACGCCCAGAGCCATCCCTCTCGGAATGATCGTGACTTTGTGTATCGGATCGCTTCCCGGCAACAGCCTTGCGACGAGTACATGACCTGATTCATGGTACGCCGTATTTTTCTTCTCCAGATCGCTGATCACCATACTCCTTCTTTCCGCACCCATGAGCACCTTGTCTTTGGCAAACTCAAAATCACTCATGGTGACTTTATCCTTCCCCGTTCTTGCTGCATAAAGCACAGATTCATTGACAAGATTTTCAATGTCAGCGCCGGAAAAGCCCGGCGTGCCCCTGGCTATCACGGCAAAAGCTATATCTTCCGCCAAGACAGTCTTTTTTGTATGCACCTCTAATATTTTTTCTCTTCCCTTGACGTCAGGCAGGGGAACGACAACCTGTCTGTCAAACCGACCAGGGCGCAGCAGGGCGGGATCAAGGACATCCGGCCGGTTGGTTGCTGATACGAGTATAACCCCTTCATTCGATTCGAAACCGTCCATTTCGACAAGGAGTTGATTTAAAGTCTGTTCCCGTTCATCATGTCCGCCGCCCAAGCCGGCCCCTCTATGCCTCCCTACTGCATCAATCTCATCAATAAAGATGATACAGGGGGCACTCTTTTTCCCCTGATCAAAGAGATCCCTTACACGGGACGCCCCCACTCCGACAAACATTTCAACAAAGTCGGACCCGCTGATACTCAGGAAGGGAACCTCCGCTTCTCCGGCAATGGCCCTGGCAAGAAGCGTTTTCCCTGTACCGGGCTGCCCAACAAGGAGCACCCCCTTGGGTATTCTCGCGCCAAGCCTCGTAAATTTCTTTGGATCCTTCAAGAAATCAATAATCTCTTCAAGTTCGGCCTTTGCCTCATCAATCCCGGCAACATCCGCAAAGGTAACCTTCTTTGACTTATCCGTTATAAGTCTGGCTTTGCTTTTTCCGAAAGCCATGGCCTTCCCTCCACCGGCCTGCATCTGACGCATAAAGAATATCCAGACGCCGATCAGAAGCAGCATGGGAAACCAGGAAACCAAAATGTTCATATACCAGGGAGAGTCATCGGCAGGTTTTACCGCAATCCGAACCCCCTTGTCTTTGAGCAGCGTAATGATTCCGGCATCTTTCGGAGCATAGGTTTTAAAATTTTTGCCGTTGTTCAATTTCCCCGTGATACCTTCTCCCTGGATGGTAACATCAACAACCTGCCCCTTTTCCGTATAGCCCACAAAATCGCTATAGATGATATTTTCCTGTGTGCTCTTCGGCTGGTTAAACAGATGATACAGCAGCACAAATACAAGGCTTATCACCAGCCAGAGGGCGATATTTTTCTGTAATGAATTCAAAATTTATACTCCTTCGACATAACCGGATTAATACCGTTCGATAAAATGTATATCCACATCAACGGAATGATTGTTTCATCCCTTACAATAACATGGGACTTATTTCAAACTATTTCTACCTTTAAGAATTTTCTCGATTTATTTGTAATTTTAACGCGTTCACTCAATCTCATTCCCGCTATCCAGACGACGGATTTCCCATCCACAAGAAGAATCGTTTCCCCTCGCTGCCGCTTCGGCACTTTCCTGTCAATAAAATAGGACTTTAATTTCATTGTCCCTTCCATGCCCAGGGGCTGAATTCTATCTCCCGGCCTGATCGTTCTTACTACAAGAGGCGGAATGATTTTCTCATAATCCATATAGACAATGTTCGAATGGCCTGATGCAACTTCTTGCGGTTGCTGAATCAGGTCAAACGTCATGGTCACACCCAGTTCCTGAATATTGACCGCATCGGGGATGGATACGTTATAAGAAAGATTCTTCGTCTTTTCATTTTGACAGGCTGGATGGGAACCGGTGCTTTTTTTATCTTGTCTGCCGAAACACAGCCAATCATATTCGCACCATACATGAATTCCAGATGGCAAATTCAACCGTCCACCGGGCATATCGCTATCAGCCAGACCAATAACCGCTGTAATATGAACATATCCAATACCCTTCCCTGACGTACTGAATTTCTCCAGAAGGTTTTTTATCATTCGGTTTTGTATTGCAGGATGTTGATTTCTGAGATCAGATCTTTTAATTTTGATTTGTTCACCAGATAAATGTAAACACCCGTTCTCAATAAGGCTTCCGGTCACCGTTTTCATGTAATCATTTTCGAGACGAAAGATTTCGGCCATGATGCTCAGATTTTCTTCCAGGCGAGGATTAAATTCCGTCTTCAACGCCGGTATGAGACTGTGCCTGATCCTGTTTCTCAGATATATATTGCTGTCATTTGATGAGTCCATCATGTAAGGGATCTGATGCTCTTCCATGAATGCACCAATTTCCTCTTTCCTTACGAAAAGAAGTGGCCTGATAAACATGCTGTCCCTTACGGGCAACATTCCTTTCAAACCATCCGTTCCGCTCCCTCTTAAAAAATTCATGATTACCGTTTCTGCCTGATCATGCAGATGATGTCCCAGAGCGATCTTTTGAGCCCCATATGTCTGTGCAACGTATCTCAAAAAACGGTATCTTTCTTCTCTCCCGATATCCTCTATTGATTTTCCCGTCCCCCTTTTCAGAGAGGGAACATGAATTTTCCTGCTCTCAAATTCAATGCCTATAGTATGGCTGAATTGCCTTACAAACGTTTCTTCCCGATCAGCATCATCTCCCCGAATCCCGTGATTAAGGTGCGCCGCGATCAACGTAAGACTGAATTCGCCGGAAATCATATCGAGAAACTTTAGCAGGGCCATGGAATCCTTTCCCCCCGAAACAGCCACGATGACCCGATCCCCCATGTCGAGCATGCCATATTTTTGAATAGCTTTTTTAACTTTTTTAATCATGATTCATTATGGGAACGACACATCATCTGAATAGATTTTTTAATTCCGAGATATCCTCGCAGTAAAAATCAGGTTTCAGAGACAGAAGAACATCTCTATCGGTTAATCCATTCAAAAGGGCACAATTGAAGACCCCGGTATGTCTCGCAAGGAGAATATCATTGACGCCATCTCCTATAACTATAGTCCTGTCCGGTGTGGCGCGGTATCTCTCAAGGACCGGATGCAACAGGCGCGGATCCGGCTTCTTATATGGTGTACTGTCTGCGCCGATAATCTCTTCGAAATGCTCTGTGATGCCAAATGCATCGGCCATCTTAATGGTAAAGGATTTTCGTTTGTTTGTAACAATGATTTTTTTCTTTTCATGAAAATGACGGAGCACTTCGATTACAGACTCATAAAGGGTTGTTGTATCCAGCATATGTTCAGTATAATGGATCGTGAAGATTTCCATCGCTTCATGAAAGCAATGCCCGAATTCGGGGCCGAGGGAGCTTGCAATGAGCTTTTGGACGCCATCCCCGATAAACCGCATGATCGTCGCCGGTGTTTTTCGGGGAACACCTAACATCTCAAGGGCGTGATTCACTGATGCGGCAATATCTCCCCCTGATTTAACCAGGGTACCATCAAAATCAAAGACCATCAAATCAACAGATTTCATGTTGTCGCCTGACTTATAAAATGAAGATCCCTACCAATAATACGGGGATTGTGGGGTTTGGTTTGCCCCTGTTCAAAATGAGTTTCCCTTCAATATATACATCTACCGATACAATTACAAGATGTGAGACCGTTGATAATCTGCCATTCACATCATGCCTGTGTAAAAGGGTATTTGTAAATGATTTATTATGCGCAGATCCTGCTGATGTTAAAACCTGAGAAAACAGGTGCAGGACGGCCAAGACGTGTTATCTTACGTTAAATTAAACCTTCTTGTGGTGCAAATCCTGTTGACTGTATCATGCGGTTGGTGATATATGATGATCCTCCGCTTGGATCCACGATGAAGGGACTGAGACGGAATGGTCAAAAAAGAGCACTGATTCTTAAGGCCTTCCGGCATTTGTCCGGGAGGCCTTTTTTGATTATTTTATTGGGAACTCTGGACTATCGAGCTATAAGTCATGGATACCTTGGAAGCCGAAAAAAACACCGTCGCTATTCTGGGCCTCGGCAAGGTAGGCACAGCATGCGGCTATCTTCTGAAAGCAGCGGGATATCCTGTCGTTGCTGTTGCGAGCCGTTCTCAAACCTCTCTCAATCAGGGCATCGCCTACACGGGTGGCGAACCCTTTACGCGTTTTTCCGAAGCAGCAATGCGTGCAGAATGCATTTTTATCACGACATCTGATGATGCCATCATGTCAATCTGTGAAGAAATATCAAAAAAAGGATGTTTAAGGCCCGGCAAAAAGGTCATTCACATGAGCGGGGCCGGGGGACTTGATCTTCTGGAGGCAGCACGAACATCAGGCGCCAATGTGGCGAGCATCCATCCTCTTCAATCTTTCGCGGATGTGGAAGCAGCCATCAGAAATATCCCGGGAAGTACTTTTGGAATTACCGCACAGGAAGAAATCAGGAACTGGTCGATTCGGATCGTTAGAGACATGGGAGGGAATCCTTTCTTTGTTTCAGAGGAAGACAAGCCTCTTTATCATACCGCAGCCTGCATGGCTTCGAACTACCTGACAACCCTGATTCATACGGTTGAACAAATTTATCAGTCTTTAGGATTGAGCCATGATGAGGCTATCCATGCTTTCTGGCCTCTTATCAGAGGCACCCTGAGAAACATTGAACAGAAGGGAACTGCGTCTGCTCTGACCGGTCCGGTTGCACGGGGTGATATGAGTACCATCAGGAAACATATGGAGGCTCTTCACGATAAGCTGCCTGTCTATTTAGAGGCCTATTGTGCCATGGGAATCCTTGCGGCAGATCTCGGATTGGAGAAGAAGACTCTGTCTGAGGAACAGGCCGAGACCATAAAAAAAACGTTGAGAGGAGGTTCGGTAAATGAGTAAACAGATCACCATGAACAGGATAACGACTGCCGTTATCCGGGACAGGAAAAAAAAGGGTGAAAAAATAACCATGCTGACAGCCTATGATTATCCCACAGCTCTCATTGTTGACGAGGCAGGGACAGACATCATTCTTGTGGGAGACTCGCTGGGTATGGTTGTCCTCGGCTATGACAGCACCCTTCCGGTTACAATGGAAGACATGATTCATCATACAAAAGCAGTATCCCGCGCTACGAAACACGCCATGGTTGTTGGAGACATGCCCTTTATGTCCTACCAGGTTTCTATCGAGGATGCCATGTACAATGCCGGTCGTTTCCTTCAGGAAGCCGGCGCACAGGGGGTCAAACTCGAAGGAGGACGCGAAGTTGCGGAGCTTACAAAAAGAATTACATCTGCAGGCATTCCTGTTATGGCACACATCGGACTCACCCCCCAGTCCGTTCATCAGCTCGGGGGATACAAAATTCAGGGGAAGGAAGATGAGGCGGCAAAAAGAATTCTGGAAGATGCTAAAATACTGGAAGAAGCGGGAGCGTTCTCCATCGTTCTGGAATGTGTGCCCGCCAAGCTTGCCAGTATGATAACCCAATCTCTATCAATCCCGACCATTGGTATCGGGGCAGGAATAGCGTGTGACGGACAGGTTCTTGTTGTTCATGACATGCTGGGAATGTTCGAAAAATTTACACCGAAATTTGTCAAAATATACGGAAATCTTAACGAATCCATGAAAGACGCCATAAAGCAATATCTTGATGAAGTCAGGGGCGGTCTCTTCCCGGAGAATAAGCACTCATTCTGAAGGGGTATCAAGACTGCCTGTCAATTCTGATAGACAACGATGTTTGCTTTTGCCCGTAATTTCTTTATGAGATCTTCAAAGATTTCCTGCTGTTTCTGCTGCTGCAGATAAGCCGCGATTTTTGCCTTCGTAGTTTCATCAGGACTCATCGTCTTAGGACTGAGGTGCTCCAGTACCTGGATGATGTGATAACCGTAATTGGTTTCAACGACGGGCCCGATGGCGTTCTTTTCCTGTGTAAAAGCGGCCTGTTCAAATGGCTTGACCATTTCCCCCCGTGAAAATATTCCCAGATCTCCTCCATTGTTTTTGCTTGGACAGTCGG
>JAPLJQ010000407.1 GCA_026388495.1 Deltaproteobacteria bacterium
CGATTCCTGTCAATAACGATCAATTTGGCAATGAGAGAATCGTAAAACGGCGAAACAGTATACCCTGAATAGCAATGGCTATCAGTCCGTACCCCCGGCCCACCTGGGAAAACTATCTTCGTAATGGTCCCTGGGTTTGGAGAAAAATTTTTTGCTGGATCTTCGGCATTGATTCGACATTCGATAGCGTGGCCGCGACTTACGACCTGCCCCTGGGAAATGGAAAGTGTCTCCCCGGCGGCTATGCGAATTTGTTCTTTAATAATATCCACCCCTGTTAACATTTCTGTAACCGGATGCTCCACCTGGATGCGAGTGTTCATTTCCATAAAATAAAAACGCTTTTCATCTTGATCGAAAATAAATTCTACAGTGCCCGCACTTGAATATCCCACACTCCGGGCAAAGGCGAGACTGGCTTGGGTAAGCTCTTTTCTAAGCCCATCATCGATCACGGTGCAAGGAGATTCCTCCAATAGCTTCTGATGCCGCCGCTGTAAGCTACAATCCCGTTCTCCAAGATGAATTCCGTTACCATATTCATCCAATAGTACCTGTACCTCAACATGGCGGGCATTTTTGATCAATTTTTCCACATATTTTTCCACATATAAAGTACCATCGCCAAAGGCTGCCTGCGCTTCCGCCTGCGCTCGTAAAAGGGCTTCTTTAAGATTCCGTTCATCATTTACGAGCTGAATCCCCCGGCCGCCACCGCCTGCAGCAGCTTTCAAAAGTAAAGGGTATCCGATTGTTTCGGCAACAGGAATAACTTCTTCAAGATTCCTCACACATTCTTTCTTCCCGGGAACAATTGGTATACTGACCGCCGCGGCTGCTTCTCGGGCTGCAATTTTATTGCCTAATTTGCGAATTACATCTCCTGACGGCCCCACAAACCGAATGTGATTTTGCGAACAGGCCTCACTGAATTCGGCGTTCTCGGCCAGGAATCCATAGCCCGGATGAATGGCATCAGCCTTGGTCGCTCTGCAGGTCGAAAGAATAGTATTCATATTCAAATAACTTCTGGCGGAAAGTGGTGGTCCAATACAAACGGCTTGATCAGCCATCCGCACATGAAGGCTTTCTTTATCCGCATCGGAATACAGCGCAACTGTTTTGATTCCCAGCTCTTGACACGCCCGAATAATCCGTACGGCGATTTCTCCACGATTCGCTACAAGTAATTTTTTTATTTGGGGCACTCTGCCTCCCTCGAACCCGCCATTCAGCCAAAAGAACTCTATGAGCGGAAGTCAAAAAGCCTGCCTGATCCGAAGCGACCCTTTTTCGATTTGGATGGAGTGAATATCATGCTTGGAGGCCAATTCTTTAATGAAAGCCACCAGAGGGTCCTTCACTACAGGGATTTCAATCTTTTTTTTGTTTTTATAGAATATTTCCATTGTCGGGCGGGCATTAAATAAGGTTAGCAACATATCCTCATCTGACAGAAAAGGCCCATATTCAGCCCGGTATTTTTCCAGGAATGGTTCATCAAAGCTGGCTGTGGGATCAATAGGTTTCTCATCGACCATCAGCAGATCGAGAACATTTTGGTCAAAGGGGGTCGCTGGTTCTCCGTAAAGTCCCCGGGCGTACAATCGGAGCTCTTGCGGTACAGTCTGATAGCGTTTCCCTTCTACGATATTTAGCGTTGCCTGTACCCCCACCCATTGAGAAAAAGGAGTCACCATGACCGGATAGCCGATCTCTTGACGAACCCTTCCAGCCTCTTCCAGAACCTCCGGTAGGCGA
>JAPLJQ010000371.1 GCA_026388495.1 Deltaproteobacteria bacterium
GGGAAATAAACTGTTGACCGGAACCATAGCAAATACGGGAGCCATTCTCGCCGGAAGTCTGATCGGTATTTCCGCCGGGAAGTACCTGCCCGAAAGAATGAAGACGATCGTCATGCAGGCCCTGGGACTTTCCGTCGTCCTCATCGGCCTCAAGATGGCCCTTTCCGGCGGTGAACCCATTATCGCCATCGGATGTGTCCTTCTGGGAGCTATTACGGGAGAGCTGATCAGGATCGAACAGGGGATCGAGTACCTGGGTGAGTGGATTAAAACGCGCGCCCATTCAAATTCTTCAACATTCGTAAGGGGTTTTGTGTCCGCATCAATTCTCTATCTCACAGGCGCCATGATGATCGTAGGCTCAATCCAGGATGGAACGACAGGTGATTCAAGCACCCTTTACATCAAGTCTCTCCTTGACGGCGTGGCGTCCATTGCCCTGTCTTCAACGCTCGGCATCGGCGTGGCCTTCTCGGCCATATCCGTCCTTCTCGTCCAGGGTTCCATCACCCTCCTTGCCTCCAAGCTTCTTTTCATGCAGAATCCCGCCGTCCTTGATGCTGTTACCGCCTCGGGCGGTCTTTTAATCGTGGGTATCGGTACCAATTTACTGGAAGTAACCAGAATCAGGATCGGGAATATGCTGCCGGCAATCCTCTTCGCCATCATCTGGGCCGTTCTGTGATAACAATACAATAAAACCGCCAGAACATAGCCTTCGGCGTTTCCAGTAATTGTAAGGAGAAAGTTGCTTTCTGTACTATACAACCAGCCCACCTTGATGAACATACAAGACTACAACCAGTAATCATTTGATGCTGCTCCTTCCTTCTCCGTCATGCTTCTGCACATAAATGCCCTTCTTTGCCCTCTTTTTTCATTCTTATAAAAAATCACTAAAGTTATTCGTAAAAATGCCGAATATGCAATTGAATAAATTCATATCCAAAAGAGGGAAAGAATGATCTCGAGTAAAGATTACAAGCAACAGAGAAAACAGTCATTGACAGACAATATCCTCACAACCCGCGAGGTGGCGGCATATTTGAGATTGACGGTGACAACCGTCTACAACATGGCTGCCTCCGGAGAATTGCCCGGATTCAAGATCGGCAAGTCTTGGCGGTTTGACAGGGGCGAAGTTATGGGGAGAATTGCCGCGGCGACGCGGAGGGCAAAAACCGCAGACTGACAAAAAGTGGGCAAGGGAGGAAACAATGGAAGAGATAGTAAAGACGATGGATCAGGCCGTAAAGTCGATGGCAAACCGGGAGGGGAAGTATCTGACCTTCTCGCTGGTCGGAGAAGAGTACGGTATCGGGATTCTCAAGGTGAGGGAAATCATCGGGATGATGATAATTACCTCCGTTCCGCAGACGCCCGGATACGTCAAAGGGGTGATTAATCTGCGGGGGAAGGTCATTCCCGTCATTGACCTGCGATTGAAGTTCGGCATGGAATCAACAGCTTATACGGAAAGGACATGTATTGTCGTCGTGGAGATCAAAGGCGGCGACAGTAAAATCCAGATGGGCATCGTCGTGGATTCCGTCTCCGAGGTGCTCAATATTAAGCCGGGAGAGATTGAGGATACGCCAACTTTCGGCGCCCGAATGGATACGGACTATATTCTGGGGATGGCGAAGATGGCAGGGGGCGTGAAGATTCTGCTCGATATTGACCGGGTACTTAGCGACCGGGACTTTCATGATGTCGCCAGTGCGGCATAATCAATCGGTCCATAGAAAAAAGATAAGGAGATAAAAATGAAAAATATGAGACTGAAAACAAAAATCATGAGTTTTTTGGGACTATTTGCACTGATGTTTATTGCCGTGGGTCTTATCACAATGCTGACTGTTTATAATAAAGTCATCACGACTGCACATGAAAAGCTCAAGGGAGATCTGGCCATGGGAGCCGCCCTGTTGAATGAAAAGCATCCCGGAGAGTGGTCGATCAGGGAGGGAAAGCTCTTCAAGGGCGAGACGCAGATGAATGAAAAATTCACCATTGTGGATACTATTGGGTCGTTAACGTCCGATACGGTAACGATTTTCCAGGGGGATACGCGAATTGCGACCAATGTGAAGGATGCATCAGGCAACCGTGCAGTCGGGACGAAGGCGGCTGCAGCGGTAGTAGATACGACGTTAATGAAAGGACAGACCTATATTGGGAAGGCGAATGTGGCAGGGACATGGAATCAGACGGCCTATGAGCCGATTAAGGATTCACAGGGCAAAATAGTCGGGATGTTTTATGTTGGGGTTCCAAACATCCATTACGATAAGGCAGTGAAGGATATTATGATGGTAGTAGGCGTATCCAGTGTTTTTGGATTGCTGATTGTTTTTGTTCTCGGGATTTTCCTTTCCAACTCCATCACCCGCCCCATCAACCGGGTGGTCGCCGGTCTGACGGACGGGGCCGATCAGGTTGTCTCCGCTTCCGCACAGGTGTCTTCGGCAAGCCAGCATCTGGCTGAAGTATCGTCCGAACAGGCGTCATCCCTGGAAGAGACGTCTTCGTCTCTGGAAGAAATGTCTTCCATGACGAAGCAGAACGCCGACAACGCCGGGCAGGCCAAGGCGATGATGGGAGACGCCAAGCGCATCGTTGAGAAGGTCAGCGGGCACATGGACGAGATGGCCAAGGCCATTGTGGAAATTACGAAGACCAGCGAAGAGACGGGCAAGATCATCAAGACCATTGACGAGATCTCCTTCCAGACTAACCTTCTGGCGCTGAACGCGGCGGTGGAAGCGGCACGGGCGGGCGAAGCGGGCGCGGGTTTCGCCGTTGTGGCAAACGAGGTAAGGAATCTGGCCTTGCGGGCGGCGGAGGCGGCGAAGAATACGAACAACCTCATTGATAACACCATCAAGGCTGTAAAGAATGGCAATGATCTGACCAAAATGACACAGGAAGCCTTCACGGAGAACATCGCCATTTCCGGGAAGATCGGCCAGTTGATTGATGAAATCGCCACGGCGTCACAGGAGCAGGCCCACGGGATCGCCCAGGTGAATACGGCGGTGGCGGAGATGGACAAGGTGACCCAGCAGGCGGCGGCCAATGCCGAGGAATCGGCGAGCGCCTCGGAGGAATTGAACGCCCAAGCGGAACAGATGAAGCTTTTCGTGGCTGATCTGGTTGCCGTCGTCGGCGGCATTCATAGCGGCGGGGTATCATCCGGACGGGCGATTCACCAGATGGAGCGTGCCGATCATAAGGCCTTGGTGTTCGGAACTCAATCGAAGGAAAAAGCGCGAAAAGCCATCGCTGCTCCTCAGAAGCAGGGGAAAAAGTTAGTCAGGCCGGAACAGGTTATCCCCATGGACGGAAATGACTTTAAGGATTTCTAAACGATACCGGGCTGTTATTCTGAGGTGCCTTTTTGATGAAATGCAGATAGATGGTCTCAAGACATCTATCTGCATTTCGCTTGTGCCTATGACCCGCGCTGAATGACGCACAGGAATAAATGTATAAATGTCCAGGCGGTTACGATTTTTCAAGTGCATAAATTGCTATGTTGCTTCCTGCTATACGTACCAAACTGATGTTTGACAGATAAAGAGTTATTAGTCATCATCTGTCTGTTTTTCTTA
>JAPLJQ010000213.1 GCA_026388495.1 Deltaproteobacteria bacterium
GAGACCCTGCTCAGCCGGCTCAAATACGAGTACCTCCGCCGTGAGATCTGGGTGCCGCTGGAAATAAAGGAGGGCAGAATATCCGTCCTGATCGATGATCCCCAGAACATCCTGAAACGTGATGCCATCGAGAGCCTCTTAAAGACCAAGGCGGTGGACTACTGTCTGGCGTCGAGGGAAGACATCCTGCTGTTTATTGACTACTTTTTCAGAATGGAACAACCCGGTACTGCGGCAAACCGCACCATGGAAGAAGACCCCTCCGTATCCGAATCGGACAGCAATATTGTAAGACTTGTTAACGATGTTATCAACGAAGGTTACACCCGCCGGGCCTCGGACATTCATATCGAACCGGACATCAAGGACCAGCTCGTGTCCGTCCGCTTCCGGATCGACGGGGAATGTCTCCCCTTCAAGACGTTCCCTTACGAGTACCGTTCCGCCATTGTCTCCCGGATCAAGATCATGTCCAACCTGGATATCACGGAACGGCGGCTCCCGCAGGACGGGAAGATCAAGCACAAAACCCCCGACGCCGAAGAGATTGAACTGCGGGTGGCGACCATTCCAACCCACGGTTACGTTGAGGACGTGGTGTTACGGATTCTCACGCGGGGTAGAATCATGACACTTGATGAACTCCAGATGGATCCGGAAACCCTTGAACGGTTCAAGGTTGTTATGAAAAAGCCCTATGGTCTGATCCTGCTCGTAGGCCCCACCGGTTCGGGGAAGACCACGACGGCCCATGCCGCCCTGCATCTGATAAACCAGCCCAATGTAAAGATCTGGACGGCGGAGGACCCTGTGGAGATTACCCAGAAAGGCATCCGTCAGGTCCAGATCCATCACAAGATCGGACTGGATTTCAGCAACGCCATGCGGGCCTTTCTCCGGGCCGACCCGGACGTCATCATGGTGGGAGAGATGCGTGATTACGAAACGGCCAAAATGGGCATAGAAGCGTCCACAACGGGTCACCTCGTTCTCTCCACCCTGCACACGAACAACGCGCCGGAAACGATCGTACGGCTTTTGGATATGGGCATCGATCCCTTTGCCTTCGCCGACTCCCTCCTCTGCGTCCTGGCCCAGCGGCTGGTCAGATCCCTTTGTATCCACTGTAAAGAACCCTATCATCCTGAGGCGGAGGAATTCCATGACCTTGTCCATCACTATGGAGAAAGGACATTTTCCTCATTGAATATAAATTACGACGATGGTCTGATTCTGTATCACCCCAGAGGCTGCCCGGAGTGTAACGGCACGGGCTACCGGGGAATGATGGGCATCTTCGAGCTGCTCATGGCCACGGACAACATCAAGCAGATGATCATCACCAGGAAATCCATTGCCGCCATCAGGAAAACCGCCACGGGCGAGGGGATGAAAACCCTGCTTCAGAGCGGCATTCTCAAGATCCTGAACGGGGAAACCGATTTCATTGAAGTCCTGAGCGTCTGCATCCGATAAAAACCGGCAAGAAGGAAACCACAGAATGTCCAAGCCAAAAATTCTCTTTATGGGAACACCGGATTTTTCCGTCCCGTCCCTTAAGATGCTCATCAGCCACGGTCATTCCATCGTCGGGGTGATGACCCAGCCGGACCGGCCAAAGGGACGCGGCCAGACCGTTTCCCCGACGCCTGTAAAGGTTGTTGGGGAACACCATCATCTGACTGTTTTTCAACCCGATAAATTAAGGAGCCCCGAATGTCTCGACCTCTTTCGGACTCTTTCTCCCGACCTGGTGATCGTCGCAGCCTTCGGGCAGGTTCTGCCCCGGGAAATGATCGAGGGTCCCGGAATGGGCTGCATCAATGTTCATCCCTCTCTCCTGCCGAAATATCGGGGGGCGGCGCCCATCAACTGGTCCCTGATACGGGGAGAAACAAAAACCGGGGTGACGATCATGCTGATGGATGAGGGACTGGATACGGGAGACATCCTTACGCAGGAAAAAACCATGATCGGACCGGATGAAACATTCGGGATGCTTTATGATCGTCTGGCAAAAATGGGCGCGGAACTGCTTCTGAAGACCATTGAACTGATGCAGCATGGAGCCGTCAGGCGAATTTCCCAGGATGCTTCCGCAGCCACGTACGCTCCGAGATTGAAGAAGGAAGATGGCCTTATCCGCTGGGATTCGGGTGTAGATGGCATCGTCAATCTTGTCAGGGGACTTTCTCCGGTTCCCGGCGCCTATACCTTCTTCAGAGGTAAAAAAATGAAAGTATTTTCAGCAACGGGAGAAGTCGCTCCCGTCAGAGGTAAGGTGGGAGAGATTGGCAGGAAGAGGGGAAAAGGCCTGCCGGTAACGGCAAGAAATGGGTTTGTCTTTCTGAAAGACGTTCAACTTGAAAATAAGAAACGAATGTCCGTGCATGATTTTCTTAGAGGATCTCCCGTATCGTCGGGGGACACTCTGGGGTGACCGTCATGAAGAATCCATCGCCCCGCCTGATGGCCGTTGACATCCTGAATCACATAGAGGAAAAGGGGGCCTTCGCCGAGCCCCTCCTCGATGCCTTTCTTACCAGAAATGATATGACCAATATCCATGACAGGAGATTACTTACCGAGATCGTTTACGGCACACTGAGAATGAGAGATCGCCTGGACTGGACAATCCGTCAGTTTTACAGGGGGAATTTCGTTCTCATGGAAACGTGGATCAAAAATATCCTCAGAACGGCCATGTATCAGATGTGTTTCACCGACAGAATCCCGGAGTTTGCCATTGTTGACGAAGCTGTTGAAATTACGAAAAAACGATATTCGGCAGGGTCAGGCCTGGTAAATGCCATTCTGAGAAATACCATCCGTAAAAAGGACGAGATCAGCTTTCCCGAAATCGGGAAAGACCCTGCCCTGCACACCTCAGTTTTATACTCCCATCCCCTGTGGCTGGTTGAGCGGTGGATCAAGCGTTTTGGCATTGACGAGACCATAGCCCTGTGCAAAGCCAACAACGACGTTCCACCCTATACCCTCCGGGTAAACAGGCTGAAAACAACGCGAAATCGAGTTGCGGAAGATCTTTTGCACGATGCTTCCGATGTAAGAACGACCCTCTATTCACCCGACGGACTCATCATATCCCATCCCGCAGTTTCCATCCGGGAAACAGCGTCTTATAAATCAGGGCACATCCAGGTCCAGGATGAAGCCTCTCAATTGATTGCCTGCCTTGTAGACCCAAAGCCCGGAGATACCATCCTTGATGTCTGCGCCGGAACGGGAGGAAAAACGACTCACTTGGCTGAAATCATGAAAAACCGGGGACGCATCGTGGCGATTGACGTCAACGATAGAAAAGGAGAATCGTTGCGACAAAGCGCAGCGAGGCAGGGGATTACCATCATAGATGCACGATGGGGAGACGCCACACGAGATATGGGTAACGAGTTCCACGAAGCCTTCGACAGAGTCCTGATTGATGCCCCCTGCTCCGGTCTCGGCACACTGAGAAGAAATCCTGAAATTAAGTGGCGCCTTCACGAAAAAACCCTGAAAGAATCCGCCTCTTTGCAGAAAATGATGCTGGATCGATCAGCCGTATATGTAAAAAAGGGAGGGGTTATCGTTTACAGCACATGCACCATCGTACAGGAAGAAAATGAAGAAAATATCGAAGATTTTCTTAGCCGCCACCGGGATTTTCACCAAATATGCCCCCCGGAGACGATCATTTCTTCCATCATGGATGAGAGGAAATATTTTAAAACCTATCCTCACCGACACGGCATGGATGGATTCTTCGGCGCCGTGCTCGTAAAAATATGACATGAAGAGAAACAGGCTATCCTGGAGAGAATTGATGAAAATTTGTTTCATACTCGTTCTGCTTCTTACAATCGGGGGTTGCGCTGCCCACGGACCTGTTCTTTATCCAAACGCACACCTGAAAACGGTCGGGGAGGAACAGGCCCACGGGGATATCGAAGCGTGTGATCGTCTGGCAAATGCCTATGTCAAATCAGACGCCGGAAAAGCAGCGGCTAAAAGCGTTGCGGGAGGGGGAGCCGCGGGGGCTCTCATCGGCGGAGCCGCGGGGTCCATTACGGGAAACCTGGGGAGGGGCGCTGCCGTCGGTGCAGCAGTAGGAGCGGCAGCCGGCCTTGTCAGAGGCATTTCAAAAGCATCGGAACCAAGTCCGATTCATAAAAGGTTCGTAGAACGGTGCCTCAGAGATAAAGGATATGACCCCATCGGCTGGCAGTAGGAATCAGAATCATCTGAATCCCATTGACTTCGGTGATACAATCATGTTAGGTGACCCACGAGAGGTATGTCCATGTTTTTAAAGCAAATGCAGGTCGGACACATGGCGGTCTTTGCCTACATCGTCGGTGACCTGGATAGCGGTGAGGGCGTCGTTATTGACCCTGCAGCCGATATTGATGGCATTATTTCCGCGGCAAGAAAAAGCAATATCAACATTAAATATATCATCAACACCCACGGTCATGTCGATCATATATCGGGGAATATGGAAATGAAGGATAAAACAGGGGCCCAGATCGTTATCCATGAGGATGACGCAGACATGCTCATATCAACACCACCCGCGATCTTCAAAATGTTCGGGGCCAGGCAGTCCCCGCCCGCCGATATGACGGTAAAAGATGGAGACCACATTACCATGGGGGATGTTTCACTAAAAGTCTTCCATACTCCCGGACATTCCCCCGGCGGTATGGCACTCTATGCGCCCGGATGCGTGTTTACAGGAGATACCCTGTTTGTAGAGGCTGTAGGCAGAACCGATCTACCCGGAGGGTCATGGGAGGTCATGTTTCGATCCATCAAAGATAAACTTTGCACATTGCCGGATGAAACCGAGGTGTTTCCGGGCCATAATTACGGCAGGATGGCCACATCGACCATCGGCCACGAAAAAAAATACAATCCGTTTTTAAGATGATAACAAGGGGTGTTTGAATGATGAGTTCCTGTAAATCCAGGAGGTGTGCACGAAAAAAATTATGAGCAGAGGGAAATACGCTTTTTAAGTTTTTCAAAGATCTCATTAACAGGACTTTTATGAATCATCAGGGACTGATCAAAACAGATTTTACGGAATTGACATTGTTCAACAGGGGCAAGGTCCGTGACGTTTATGAGACAGGACGGCACCTCCTTATTGTTGCAACGGACAGGATATCCGCATTTGACGTCATCATGCCAAACCCCATACCCGGGAAAGGAAAAATTCTTACAGGAATGTCCGTTTTCTGGTTTAACAAGATGAAAGATATCATTGAAAACCATCTGATTTCAACTGATCCCCTCGATTTTCCAGAAGAATGCTTACCCCTTGAAAATATCCTGAGGGGGAGGAGCATGCTTGTGAAAAAAGCCGCCCCTCTTCCTGTGGAATGCGTCGTTCGAGGATACCTGAGCGGTTCGGGGTGGAAAGATTATCTTCAGGCTAAAACTGTTTCCGGCGTCAGACTTCCAGGCGGATTGAAAGAATCATCCAGACTTCCCGAACCCTTATTCACTCCTTCTACCAAGGCTCCGGAAGGACAGCACGATGCGGCCATTACAAAAAAAGATATGGGAGAAATCATCGGTCGTGAATTGACTGAAAAAATCATGGAAATCAGCCTTGCCATTTACCGCAAGGCGTCAAAGATCGCTGAAGAAGCGGGTATCATCATTGCGGATACGAAAATGGAATTCGGCCTGTTCGGAGACAGGTTGATTCTGATTGATGAACTTCTCACGCCAGATTCCTCAAGATTCTGGCCTAAAGACGAATACGTTGAAGGAAAACCCCAGAGAAGCTATGATAAACAATTTCTTAGGGATTACCTTCTCTCCATCGGCTGGAATCAAAGGCCGCCTGCCCCTGAGCTTCCGGGTGAAATCATTGAAAAGACCAGACAAAAGTATGAAGAAGCTCTCTTACGCCTTGTTCAATAAAAATACCTTTCTAACTTGACACGGCAAAAATGGTTATTAAGTTACCAAGATAAAAATTCAACTGTTTGCGTCGGCTGAAGAATATTGAAAAAATTACCGGACTACCGAGAAAAGCAACGTCTCCTCTACATAGATAAACGATCGGACAGGGAGCTCATAGCATATGGGGATTACTACCTTGAATCAGGGAGGATCGCCGATGCCACGGACTTTTATCAGAAAGCAAACCACCTTCCGGGTCTGGAAAAAATCAAGGAGACGGCGGAAGAAACCGGGGATATTATGGCATTTCAACACGTCCTGAAAGCCCTTAAGACAAACGTTACGGATGATGACTGGAACAGAATCGGTCAACGTGCTTACGACTTGAAAAAATACACCTTCGCTCTTCATGCCTTCGAAAAAGGCAATGCCACCGCCAAAATGGAACAGGTCAAAAGCATGATCATATCGGAGGATCAAATAAAAACCCCATGACAAAACGTTGTTATTATGAAGTCCTCTGCATTGAAAGAAATGCCTCGGATGAAGAGATAAAGAAAAGTTACAGAAAACTGGCCATGCAATATCACCCGGACAGAAATCCTGGAGATAAGGAAGCGGAGGAACAGTTTAAGGAAGCTGCGGAGGCCTACGAGGTATTGAGCGACAGAGAAAAGAGAGAAATCTACGACCGCTTCGGCCACGAAGGTCTGAATGGAATCGGGTTCAGGGGGTTTTCCGGATTTGAGGATATTTTTTCGAGTTTTGGTGATATTTTTGAAGATATCTTCGGATTCGGAACCGGACGGTCAAGATCGAGAACGGCCCAGAGGGCTGGTAACGACCTCCGCTATGACCTTAAAATCTCCTTTATCGAAGCAGCATTTGGAACCTCTACCGACATAGACGTTGTAAAACTGGAAAGGTGTCATGAATGCCGAGGGGGGGGAGCAGCCCCGGGGACGTCACCTGAGACGTGTCGGCGCTGTAATGGCAAAGGTCAGGTGATCCAGTCCAGCGGTTTTTTCAGTATCAGCACTACTTGCCCCCAGTGCAGGGGGGAAGGCAGGATCATTACGAAACCATGCTCTCGATGCAAGGGATCAGGCAGGTCACCGGTCACAAAAACCGTTCATATTAAGGTGCCTGCGGGTGTTGAAACCGGTTCACGCTTGAGACTGCGGGGAGAGGGTGAAGAGGGAGAATTCGGGGGGTCGGATGGAGATCTCTATGTTTTTATCCATGTGGAGCCCCATGAGTTTTTTACGAGAAGGGACAATGACGTATCCTGCAAGATTCCCATCTCTTTTGTTCAAGCCGCCCTGGGAACCACCATAGAGGTACAGACCTTGAACGGTGCAGAAAAAGTGAAGATTCCACGGGGCACTCAGACAGGCGCCACATTCCGCCTGAAAGGAAAAGGTATCCCCCACCTGAGGGGATTCGGCCGGGGAGACCAGATCATTGAAACGATCGTCAGAATCCCAACAAATCTGAATAAAAAACAGGAAGAACTCCTAAGAGAGTTCGCCAAACAGAGTGGTGAACTGTAGTTCATATTCATTTTGATTCGGTCAAGTGAATCTGCCCGCCCGCAGGTCAAGGTTTCCCGGACACAAAACCATTATTTTACATTTTGGCCCTTCTCTCTGCCCACAATGTGAGGCATTCCACATACCTGATATCCTTACACGCCTGTGAACCTGAGACAAGAATAGGTGGACAATTTCCAAAACATCCATTATATTTAAGCCATTAGGAGAAATTATTCATGAGTGAAAAGATAACCTTCACGAAACTCCCCCCTGAAAGGCTCCGATGGACCTGTAATCTTGATTTCTTCAGCTTTAAACACACAGGAGAGTGCGAACAGATCCAAGGGATCATTGGTCAGGGAAGGGCACTGGCAGCCATCCGCATGGGCCTGGAAATCAGCAGCCCGGGCTACAACATATATGCATCCGGCCTTGCGGGCACAGGAAAAACATCAACCATCAAGATGCTTTTGAAACAGCTCGATATAAAAAAACCCCCCCCTGATGATATCTGTTACATTCATAACTTCAAGGATCGTGACATGCCCATATTCGTTACACTTCCTGCGGGAATGGGTAAAAATTTCCAGCAAGATATGGATGATCTTATAACGTTTTTAAAAAAAGAAATTCCCAAGATTCTTGAAAGCGACGATTTTAAAAAGGCTTCCGAAGAAATTATCCATGTACACAGAACAAAAGAAAAGGAAATGATCCGGGCTTTCAATGAAAAGCTGCATCAGAATAACCTTCAGCTTGTTCAGTTTCAAATTGGACCATACATGAAGCAGGATGTTGCTCCCCTTTTTGAAGGAAAGCCTGTGCCATTTGAGCAGATTGAAGCCCTGGCGGATCAGAATAAGTTCGATAAGAACCAGATGGACGTCATTAGGAAAAATGTTGAACTGTCACGAATGGAATTCGACGAACTGATGAGGCAAACCAGGGAGATTGAAAAAAAGATTCAAAGGCAAATCAATGCCCTGGAACATAAGTTCGGTCTTCCTGTCATAAGCGGGGTCGTCTCGGATATCAGCATGCAATATGGTCGGGACAATGAGAAAATTGAGGGATATTTAAATGATGTCCAGGAACATATTCTCTCTAACCTGAAAACGTTCACAGAAAAGGAAGAGGAGCAGCAACCTGTTGTTCCCGCCGGTTACGGCTTTTCTCCGCACCAGGGCAAACCATTCCCCGAATATCAGGTGAATGTTCTGGTAGATAACTCGCATGCCGAGCGGGCGCCCGTAATTATCGAAACGACGCCGAACTATAAAAACCTTTTTGGTACCATAGAAAGAGACTTTGAAAGACTGGGATTCTTGAGCACCGACTTCACCCGGATCAAAGCGGGCTCACTTCTGAGAGCCAATGGTGGTTATATCGTTTTTGACGCCATCGATGCACTGATTGAACCGGGAGTCTGGGAATTTCTCAAACGGACGCTTAAAAACAGGCTCCTTACCATCCAGAATTATGATCCGTACAGCATGACTTCCACGGCAATGAAACCGGAACCTATACCTCTGGACGTCAAAGTCATTATGATCGGAGATGACCATCTTTATCAGCGTTTATATAATGCAGTGGAAGACTTCAAGAAAATATTTAAAATCAAGGCCCCCTTTGATACCGAAATGACGAATAACAAAGATAATATTGCAGCCTACGTCAGTTTCATTAAAAAGATCACAGAAGAAGAATGCCTGTTACCATTTGATAAAAAGGCCGTCGCTGCGGTGATCGAGTATGGTGTTCGGCTTACGGGGCATCAAAATAAGGTATCGACCAGGTTTAGTGATATCGCGGACCTGATCAGGGAAGCCAGCTACTGGGCTCAGAAGGATGAAAGCCCGCATGTCGCGGACATGCATGTGGACAAGGCTATCGATGAAAGAATAACAAGAATCAATCTCTTGGAAGAAAAGATCCAAGAATTGATTGAAAACGGAACCATTATGATCGACACGGTTGGAATGGCTGTCGGTCAGGTGAACGGATTGTCTGTTTATGATTTGGGGGATTACGCTTTCGGAAAACCGTCAAGAATCACAGCAGAGACATCGGTGGGACGGTCAGGGGTTATCAACATCGAACGGGAGGCAAAACTATCCGGCAAGACCCATGATAAGGGAGTTCTCATCCTTGAAGGATATATCAGAGGGAAATATGCCCAGGACAAAAACCTGACCATGTCGGCCAGTATCTGCTTTGAACAGTCCTACGGAGAAGTGGATGGAGACAGTGCTTCATCATCGGAGGTTTATGCCATTTTTTCCTGTCTCTCCAATCTCCCCTTAAGACAGGATATAGCCGTCACCGGTTCAGTAAACCAGAAAGGAGACATTCAACCGGTCGGCGGGGTGAATCTGAAAATTGAAGGGTTTTATGATGTATGCAAAGCAAAGGGGATTACGGGAACCCAGGGCGTCATGATTCCTGCGTTAAATATTCCGGACCTTATGCTGAGAAAAGATGTTGTGCAGGCCGTTGCGGAAGACAAATTCCATATCTATCCGGTTAATACGATTGATGAAGGTATAAGCATCCTGACGGGAAAAGAAGCGGGAAAAATCAATAAGGATGGAAATTATCCCCCTGATACGATAAATTTTATTGTTAATGAAAGGTTGAAAACTCTCGCCATAAGTTTTAAAGAAGCTTCAGAAGAAAAACATGATAATCCGACAAAAGACAAATAATTAAATTGAAAGGAGAGACTATGCTTAAACGAAAGAAGTTGTTATCCATCCTATTCATGGGTATTTTCTTTATTTCCGGTTGCGGTCTAGAATTGGTTGCCATGGGTGCAGCGGGTGCAGGCTCGGGTACTTACTTCTACATCAACGGGGAGCTGAAAACGGACTACTATTATTCCTTTGACAAGGTTTGGTCCGCCTGTGAAAAAACAGTGGCAGATATGCACGGGCTTGATGTGGAACCGAAAAAAGAGATAGGGACAGGGACAATTTCGACAATTATTGATAATGAAAAAGTTCTGCTCTTCGTCAAATACAAGGCAAAAAACGTGACGACGGTTTCCGTAAGGGTGGGGATGATCGGCGACAAGCTTTCATCCCAGCTCCTCCATGACAAGATCGGCGATAATATCGTAAGGAAATGAATACTTTTCTTAAACCACATAATCTTCCGTTCATGTTCTTTGACAGGATCAGCGAATGATAAAGAAATTAGTTCTTGGCCTCCTCATCGGTGCTATTCTTGTTTATTTCTCCGTCAAGGGGATTCGCTTTCATGATGTAGCGGACGGATTCAAAACGGTCAAATATGCTTATATTGTTCCGCCTCTTGTGATCTTTTTTCTCATGCAGGTCCTGAGATCCTGGCGCTGGGGGATCATCCTCAGCCCCCTTGGTAAAGTGGATCAGCTATCCCTTTTTTCCGTAACAAGCGTGGGATTCCTGGCAATTGTGGCTATTCCGGCCAGGATCGGGGAACTGGCACGGCCCTATCTGATCGCGAAAAAAAGCCACATCAAAATGACCGCCGCCCTAGGAACGGTTTTTGTTGAAAGAATCTTCGACAGCCTTTCCGTGCTTTCCGTTTTTGTTTTCGTTCTGTTTTTCACACCTCTTCCCCCATGGCTGATCAGAGCGAGCTTGGGGTTTTTTCTGATCATCATGATGATCATCACCGTCATGATTTTATTGATTGTCAAGCGAGACGTATCCATCAGGGTGCTGAGTACTTTTTTCAACAGACTCCCGGAAAAATACGCCGTAAAATTGAATCACCTGATTAATTATTTCATCGATGGATTCGCGGTCATAACCGATGCGAAACGTTTTTTTGCTGTGATGTTGCTCTCTGCTGTTATATGGCGTATTAACGGTGCGGCCATTTATTTTATGTTCCTGGCCTTCAGTTTCTCATTACCCATAGTCGCCGCTTTTGTACTCATGATTATCCTCATGGTCGGCATTGCCATCCCCGCAGCGCCGGGCTTTGTCGGAAACTGGCATTACTTCTGTATTCTCGGACTTACTCTGTTCGGCATCCCCAAATCGGATGCTCTCACATTTGCGGTCCTCTACCATTTTCTTTCTATAGGAATTATCATCTTCCTGGGATTAATCTTTCTGCCTTTCAACAAATTCTCCCTTGCCGATCTCCAGAAATAAGGCATTCCCTATTTTGAAACATCATCCAGACCATATCTCTTTATTTTCCGATGGAGATTGCTTCGCTCCAAACCAATGGCTTCCGCTGTCTTTGAGATGTTCCCGTCACACTCCTCCAGTTTTTTCATAATGTACCGTCTCTCAAAATCCATTTTGGCTGTGCGGAAGGAATCTTTTGCATCCCAGGATATATCAGATGCATCAGGGCTCTGATATTCTTTGACCAATGGAGGAATATCCTTTGCGGTGATCACATAATGGGGAACCATAATGACAAGGCGTTCAATGATGTTCTTCAATTCCCTTACATTTCCAGGCCAGTTATGCTCCATCAACATGGCCAGTGCTTCATCCTCTATCGATTTCTCCGTCTCTCTTTCCTTCAGGGCAAATTCCTGGAGAAAACGATTCACCAAACAGGGTATGTCTTCTTTTCTGTCTCTTAGTGGCAGTATTCTCAAGGGAATCACGTTGAGCCTGTAATAAAGATCCTGACGGAACCTTCCTGCCTCCATCTCCTCTTCAAGGTTCTTGTTCGTGGCGGCCAGGACCCGAACGTCCGTGGGAATAAGTGTATTCCCTCCGACCCTTTCAAATTTTTTTTCCTGAAGTATTCTAAGGATTTTCGCCTGGGCCTTCAGACTCATATCGGCTACTTCATCGAGGAAAATCGTTCCTTCATGAGCCAGATCGAACTTTCCCCTCCTTTTTTCAGTGGCGCCTGTAAAGGAGCCTTTTTCATGACCGAAGAGTTCACTTTCTATCAGATCTTCCGGTATGGCTGCGCAATTGACTTCAATAAAGGGTTTACCTGTCCTCCTGCTCTGTCTGTGGATGGACCGGGCGACCAGTTCTTTTCCCGTTCCATTTTCACCCATGATTAAAATCCAGGCATTGGTCGGAGCGACGATGCTGATCATCTCCTTTAACTCTAAAATCGGTGCACCGATACCCGTAAGTTCATAATCCTGAGTGACCTTCTGTCTCAGCAGCTTATTTTCTTCTTCCAAACGAATGAGTTCAAAAACATGATTAACAACAAGAAGCACCTTTTCCAGGGATAATGGTTTTTCAATGAAATCGAAGGCGCCCAGTTTTGTTGCTTTCACCGCTGTTTCGATGGTTCCGTGACCGGACATGATGATCACCCGGACCTGCGGATAACTGGACTTGATGATTTTCAAGGTTTCGATTCCATCCATTCCGGGAAGCCATATATCAAGGAGCACAAGGCATGGAATATCTTCCCCCAATATCTTCAGAGCCTCCTCACCACTTCCAGCGGTAAGGACCTCATACCCCTCGTCGACAAGGATGGAACCGAGGGACTGACAGATACTCTTTTCGTCATCAACAATCAGTATGGTTTTATGCATATGACCTCATGAAAATTTTTCATTCACAAGATGGTGAATGGATTTCCCCTCCCGTTTAAACTGAATCCACACCTTCCGAAACGGGTAATTCAAAAGCCACAATCGTACCTTTTGGAATGTTATCTCTTACACTGACATGGCCATGATGATCCGAAATAATCGAACTTACGATAGCAAGACCGAGACCCGTACCGGCGCTCTTCGTTGAAAAGTAAGGTTCAAACATCTTCGCCTTGTATCCATAAGGAACACCGCAGCCGTTATCCGCAACTTCTATCCTGACTTTCCTGTAAGTTTTATCATAGGAGGTCCGTACGACAATATGACCATTCTGCTTATCCATGGCTGCAATGGCATTGTCAAGGAGATTAACCATGACTCGCTTGATCTGCTCCGCATCAATGATTATTTTAGGGATGTCGGCCTCCAGTTGAAAATCAAACCGAATATCCTTATGGGCATCCTTAAATAGAGTAGCAGAGTCGTTGATAACGTCATTCAGATCATGGGGGGTTGGATTGGTAGCGGGCATTTTTGCATAGCGGGAAAACGCGTTGACCAGGTTTTTCAACACCTCGACCTGATCGATAATCGTCCGAGTGCACTCGTGAAAGACCTCACTATCGTCGCCCAGTTTATCACCGTATTTCTTCTGCAACCTCTGCGCTGAAAGCTGAACCGGCGTCAGGGGATTCTTGATCTCATGAGCCATTCTCCTGGCAACCTCACGCCATGCCGCTGCCCTTTCCGCCTTCTGGATTTGTGTCAGGTCCTCAAAAACCACGACCATACCCATGTAATGCCCCTCATCATCATGTATCAGGGTCGTCGTCATTAAGACGGTTAATACCCTATCTTTGAGTGTCAATTCAATCTGCTTTTCTACGAAATTTTTCCCGCTCTTCTGAAGATCCCTGAGCAACTCGTCCACGAGCGCCATGTGTTCAGGATTCAGAATAATCTGATATCTTTTATTCATAACTTTTTCAGTATTAATTTCAAGCATGTTTTCGGCCGCTTTGTTGATAATAGTGATGACATCATTCTTATCCACAGAGACAACGCCTGCTGATACATTGCCGAGGACCGTTTCCATATACTTCCTGCGCCCCTCAAGATCAAAGTTCGCCTGTTCCAGATTTTCCTTACTTTTTTTTAAATCCTTCGTCATCTTGTTGAAGGAATTCACTAAAACGCCTATTTCATCGTCGGCAACGATATCGATCTGGTGTTCAAGCTCTCCCCGGGCAATTTTTTTGGTCGCTTCCGCCAGATCCTGAATAGGCACAGTAATGCCCTTGGCTAAAAATAACCCAAACCACGTTGCAGAAAAAACAATCAACAAGGTGACGATAAATAAGGTAATCATATAACTGAATTTAATGGGATTTTTCAGAAGGGAAAGTTGCTTGTACTGTTCTGAAGTTTTAGAGATAACGCCTATCTTATCAACCAGAGCTTTGGGGATGTAATAGCTGACTACGGCCACCCCGATTACCTCCGTAGGACTGAAATGGGAATAAATGGGAGCCAGGCCACTGATTAAATCACCTGTACCCAACGGATGAACCGCAGAAATTTCCTGACCGCTAAAAACGTCTTCAAGCATTTTAGGAGACAACGGCCCCGGCGAAATATCAGGATGATTCGGGTCCTTGACGATCAGCTTATCCTTTTGGTTGTTAAAATAAATTTCTAATAATCCGAGTTTGTAAGTCCTTTGCCTCTGGTCAATCAGGGCCTTTAAATATTCCTCCCTTGTCCGGTCATAGAGACGATTTTTTGTAATGTCAGAACTGATCTGTCTGGCATAAAACTTTGCATGGTCTGACGTCTGCTGATAATAGACTTGGGCAATTTCTACCGTTTTGTTCAGGGCATCTCCAATGGTTATATTGAACCAGTTTTCTATACTGTAGGAAAGAAAATTGACGGCAACCAAAAAAAGAATGGCCGTTGGGATAAGGGATAAACTGACGAAAGCGGCCACAAGCTTTGTCCGCAGCTTCGAACCAAGAACACCATGTCTTCTTTCGAAGATCAATTTTACAACATTTCTGACAATTAAAAAAACGAGAAGGAGAATCAGGATGATATTGATATTAATCAGGCCGAAAACAAGAATATTGTTCGAGATGGGGACAATGGCCTCTTTTTGAGAAATACGGTTTTCAAGAAGCGTTAAAACAAAGATCACAACAATCGTTATCACGATAATGATGCGCTCTCTCTTACGCCTTCGCAATTCCTGATGATCGATATATTTCTGATTCCTCACCATGATGAATGTACAAGATTCTGTCTATACCAGTCCGTTTCAAAATCCCACAAGGAAACAAAGAAAAGCACATATTCCATATGCATGGGGAGACGGACCCTATCGAGTTTAGCTTTTATTTTGATGTAATATGCTTTATCTTTCTGCAGAGCCCTTACAGGAGCAACAACAGCACTATTGAGTTCCGCCATAGCCTTCTTGGCACCTTCAAAATCCTGAAAACTGGATGATTGCTTGGCTTCTGTCGACGATACATAAAAGACCTTCTTGACATTATCATATTTAATGGTTTGCCTGACAACTACTCCGGCAATTTTTTTATCAAACCAGTCTTCGTGCTCCTGATGCAATTCCAGTATAAATGTAAAGGTCGTCGGAACACCTGCCATAATGGCCGATTCCATCTTTTTTGTAAAACAATTCATCACCCTCGCATAAACCGTCACATGACTGGCATTATTAGTGACCAGAATATCGGTGATCATTGCATCCCTGCTATATGAGCTGAGGGGAAAAACGAGGGTAATGTAAGAGGCCAGGAAAATTGCCAAAACGAGAATCGTCTTCGGCATTCGAGCACCCTTCAGCCATTTTGGATTGTCCAACGCTCTCTCCCCGTCTCGTTATTTATGAAATATTCAAAATCTTTAACCAACTTATCAAATAACAGATTTTTTTATTGTTTTGATTGCATTGCAGGCAATACTAAGAAACTGCATGCTAAAAAGCAAGCGCTATTTGATGAAGATGAAGGGAAGAAAAAAGGGAGTGAGGTTGGATTTACGCACCGGAAATCTGGCGGTTAACGGCGTCGAGAATTTTGAACGATGGAATGTTCAGGGACATGTATTCCTCCGTATTATCGCTTCTTTCATAGTGGTTCACGATCTCCCAACACTCCTGACGAGCCATAAGCTCTTTCAGGAGACGGTTATTCAATTTGTGCCCGGATTTTGAAGCAACAAAATGACCGATGATAGGCATTCCCAAGAGGGAAAGATCGCCGATGGCATCGAGAATTTTATGTTTCACAAACTCATCTTCACACCTCAGACCATCTTTATTAATCACTCTCCGGTCATCCAAAACCACAGCATTCTTCAGAGATCCGCCCAATGCCAATCCCTTTGCCTGAAGGTATTCGACATCCTTTAAAAAACCGAATGTCCGTGCGGCACAGATATCCCTTTCATAAGCGATATCTGAAAAGGCCATCTCATACAGCTGCTGCCCGATAATGGGGTGCTTAAAATCGATATCATACGTGATTTTGAATTCCTGTGCCGGCAACAGTACCGCCGTACCATCCCCATCGGAAACGGAGATACCCTTCTTGATTACGAGTAACTTTTTGCACTTGCCCTGCATTGTTGTGCCCACATCCTTCAACATGTTAACGAAGGGAAGGGCGCTCCCGTCCATAATCGGTATCTCCGGGGCATCTACCTCCACAACGGCATTGTCAACCCCCATGCCGCAAAAAGCGGAAAGCAAATGTTCGACAGTTGACACCGATACGCCATTCAACCCGATGGTTGTCGCTAACATCGTATCGCGGACATTTTGAAAGTCTGCTTTTATCCGATTGTTACTGGATAAATCCGTGCGAACAAAAACAACCCCTTCATCAATATCAGCGGGCGTTATTGTCATTTTGACTTTTCTGCCGGAGTGCAAACCGATACTTTGGCAACTGACATCTTGTTTAAGTGTTCTTTGAAGATACATGTCTTAAGTCTTTTTTCTTTCTGAAAGGTCACTTTTAGGGTAGCAACAAATATACCAGGCGGATGCAGGGAAAACATCACAGGCACCGAACAACACAACCATGCGATTTGCATGGGATATATCTTGTGATCCAAATCTGGTTTAAAATGAAAAGATGGTCCTTGTGTGTTATAAAAGACACAGACTGCTTATTGCCCTGCATAAAATCTCTCTTTCTCACTGTAGATACATCCACAATAAGATTGCCTGTACATGCCTGCCTCTTTCGATATCTTTACACCCTCTGCCCAGCCTTCCCGAAAGTCATGATAATAAAATGGAATTCCATATTCGTTCGCCAGGTTTTCCCCAATACCCTTAATCATGTCATGATCTTGATATTTGCTGTATAGAAGGGTCGATGTAAATCCATCATATTTTTGCGATCTGGCCAAGCGGGCCGTGTTAACCAAACGATCATAATAGCAATACCGGCATCTATCCTTTTCTCGAAAGGCAGCATTTCGCAGAAATTCCTCCATAGGATATTCTTCCGAATATGATAAAGGCAGTTTTTCCTGAAGCGTATAGGTTTTCAGAGTATCGAGGCGCTTTTTGTACTCCAGATAGGGATGGATGTTCGGATTGTAAAAGAAGCCACAGAGTTCATGTCCATCAGATTTCAATATCCTAAGAGGGTATATGGTACAAGGTGCGCAACAAATATGCATTAAAAGCTTCATAACATTTAAACTTGAAATACAAATTTCAAAACGTTTTGATCATTTGGATTTCGATACCCGACATTGTTCAGGAATAAGAATTTCTTTAAAAGAGGTACTTTTGTCCATCTTCCATCCATCTCCGGCCGAAATGTTCATAGGCCAGCTTCGTGGCGACCCTGCCCCTTGCCGTTCTTTGAAGATAACCTTCCTGGATGAGAAACGGCTCATAGATATCCTCTATGGTCGTCTTTTCCTCGCCTATGGCAGATGACAGACTGTCAATTCCCACGGGACCTCCACCGAACTTATCAATCAAGGTGAGCAATATCTGCCGATCCATTTGGTCGAATCCCTTATGGTCCACATCAAACATCTCTAAAGCGGCATCGGTTATTTTCCCGTCAATGAAACCATTTCCCCGGACCTGAGCAAAATCTCTAACCCTTTTTAACAGTCTGTTGGCAACCCGGGGCGTTCCCCGGGAACGCCGGGCCATTTCTTCCGCTCCCTCATGATCGATACCGACACACAGGATGTTGGCCGATCTTTTAATGATAACAGAAAGCTCTGCAGGTGTATAAAATTCAAGTCTGAAACTCATACCGAAGCGGTCACGAAGGGGAGACGTCAAAAGTCCAGCCCTCGTGGTTGCTCCAATCAGAGTAAATTTCGGTATCTCCAGCTTCATTGAACGTGCCGAGGGACCCTGTCCAATAAGAATATCGATATGGTAATCTTCCATGGCCGGGTACAAAATCTCCTCAACGACATGGGATAGTCTGTGAATCTCGTCAATGAAAAGGACGTCTTGTTCGTGCAGATTTGTCAGGATTGCTGCCAGATCGCCAGGCCTTTCGATGACTGGTCCTGACGTCACCTTGATATCAACGCCCATTTCTCTGGCCATAATGTATGCGAGGGTAGTTTTACCAAGCCCTGGCGGACCATAGAAAAGAACATGATCAAGGGCGTCCTGTCTCTGTCTTGCGGCTTCGATAAATATGGAAAGATTTTCTTTTATCTTTTCCTGTCCGATGTACTCGCCAAGGCTTCTGGGCCGGAGAGTTAATTCAAAGCCACCATCGCCTTCGATGCGTGCAGGACTTATCAACGAATCTCTCACTTCGATGTCATTCAATATCTGTCTCTATACATAAAGCTCCCCACAGGATGGGGCATGCAGGACACATTCTCGTCCAGTGATTACATCCAGAATACCTGCTTCTGTCTGTTAAACCGAATGTCATACAGCCAGAAATTTTAGCGTTCTTTTCAACAAATTTTCTAAAGTCATCGGTTCGGGGAACTCATTGATGATTCTGTCCAATGCGGTTTTAGCCGACTGATTCTTGTAACCGAGATTGATCAAGGCTGATAGGGCATCCCCCTTCAATTCATCCGTGGATAAAGCATTGATATCCTTATCAACTGATTCAAATGAAACCATCTTTATCATTTTATCTTTCAGTTCAAGAATGATTCTTTCCGCCATTTTTTTTCCAACCCCAGGTATCCGGATCAGCCGGTTCAGATCCCCCTGTGAAACTGCTGCAATCAACTCTCCGGCCGAAATACCTGAAAGGATATTCAATGCGAGCTTTGGCCCGATACCTGAGACGGAAATCATCAATTGAAAGACCTCTTTTTCTTCACTGCTGTAAAACCCAAAAAGGTTGATGGCGTCATCTTTGACATGGGTATGAATGTGGAGCGTCACCGGTTGACTCGTATCTGGAAGTTCATAAAAGGTCGTCAAAGGAAGAAATATACGGTACCCTATGCCATGGGCATCTACAATGGCATGGCTGAGAGATTTAAAGATTAAAAGTCCGCTTATACGGGCAATCATGTGAGTTTAAGTGGATACCTTTATTGAATGATTTGCGTGACAGATGGCCACTGCTAGGGCATCGGCAGCATCTGCAGATGGAACCTGAGAAAGATTTAAAATAGCTTTTATCATTTTCTGAACCTGGCTTTTTTCTGCCCGACCATACCCTACGACGGCTTTCTTCACCTGGAGGGGAGTATATTCATAAACAGGCAGATTTCTTTGAGATGCAGCCAGAATGGCTATCCCTCTAACTTCCGCCTGCCTGATTAAGCTTTTCACATTTTTGCCGTAAAATATATCTTCTATGGCAAAAACATCCGGAACCGATTTATCTATTATCTCCAACAAATGATGGTATATTGTCGTCAGACATGATGAATGAGATGACGTTCTTGCCAGCTTAATTTCACCATGGGTGATATGTTGAAGATGATTTTTCTGTTTTTCAATTATTCCATATCCGGTGATGTAATTACCCGGATCAATACCCAATACCCTCAATTTTCAAACCAA